>CAZWCO010000033.1:0-9688 GCA_964632665.1 uncultured Lachnospiraceae bacterium
ATACATTGCTTTGGCTCAGATTGTCCATTCTGAATCATTTTTTCCTATCCCCTGAAAAAAGGCGGTGTAAATTTTTACACCGCCTTTTTTAATACTTTAATTTCATATCCACCAATATCAAGATAAAATATTCCGTCGCATGAGTTATAACGGTTTTTCTCCTTGTCTGTAAGCTCATGTATATTAAGCCTGCCGGCGTCAAGTCTTATGCTTTCCTTTTTATCTGAAAGGTTTACTACAACTATATATTTTTCTGTATCTGTGTATCTTGCAAAACCAAGGACACTACCGATTGAGTATAAAATCTCAAGCTCACCTAAAGAAAATGCAGAGCTTGATTTTCGAAGCCTTATAAACTCTTTTACTTTATCAAGGTAAGGGTTGTTTTCTGTCCTGTCCCAGTTAAAGCACCGGCGGCATGACGGGTCTGCAAAGCCCTCCATACCAATCTCGTCACCGTAGTATATACACGGCACACCGGGAAGAGTCATCACGAGACCCATAGCACAAAGTGCTCTCTTTTCTGCCCTTTCCTTTACATCGCCATATAAAACAACCTTTGCCTGCGCCGTGCGGCTCTCAGGCTTGTCTATGCCGGAGACCGCCATTAAAAGACGCTCTACATCATGGCTTGAAAGCATATTAAGACAAGAATAAAGAACTTCCCTGGGGTAGTTTTCCTTAAGACTCATGATTGTGTCTGCTACGCCTTTAGCGTCCCTGTTCCCAAGTGCTCCGTCTATTATGGCAGAGCGCAATGGGTAGTTCATAACAGAGTCAAGCTCATGACCTAAAAAATATTCTCTTTGCTCTGAATAGCTTACCTTATTTGACGCGTCCTCCCATACCTCGCCAATTACCATATTATCCTTTGATGCGGACTTTACGGCTTCTCGTATCATTTTAACAAAATATCCCGGAAGCTCGTCAACTACGTCAAGTCT
Source organism: uncultured Lachnospiraceae bacterium (assembly GCA_964632665.1). Classification (GTDB taxonomy): domain Bacteria; phylum Bacillota; class Clostridia; order UBA1381; family UBA1381; genus RGIG9115. Next base: position 945 of record CAZWCO010000033.1, read on the forward strand.
CCATCCTTTTGCGCCCAGCTTTAGCCATTTTTTTAATATTTTTGAGATATATTCCTGAAATGACTTGCTGCCTTCTTCTGTATGTGGAAGTGTGTCCATACCCCACCAGCACTCGTATTGGTCCTTTGTTTCCCCAAATTTGTACCAATTGTAGTAGGGGGAATTTTCACTTTGGTATGCACCAAGCTCTTTGTAATTCCCGTCCTTGTTAAAATACCTTGAATTGCTGCCTGTGTGATTAAAAACACCATCAAGAATAATTCCTATACCAAGGCTTTCTGCCTCTTTGCAAAGGTCGGTAAAATCCTGCTCTGTTCCAAGGATAGAATCGATTTTTTCATAATCCCCCGTGTCGTAACGGTGGTTTGAGTAGGCTTCAAATATAGGGTTTAAATAAATTACTCCTATACCCAAATCCTTAAGATAAGGTAGCTTTTTCTTTATACCCTTTAAATTTCCGCCAAAGAAATCATTGCAAAGGTACTTTCCGCCAAATTCCTCTGCACAGCAGTATGGCTCTTCGCCCCATGAGCGTTTTATAATGTTCCCTCTATCTCCCAAAAATTCTCCGTCAGGGTTTCCGTTAAAAAACCTGTCAGGAAAAATCTGGTATGCAATCCTTTCCTTAAACCAATCCGGAGTTTTGAAAGTCTTGTCATAAACTGTTATCTGATATTTAAGTGGTGGAAGCTCGGGATACTGTGCCCCCAAGCCTCCAAGACCTTTTTCGTTATTTCCGTAGTATACAAGACCCTTATCTGTCCTTATCTCAAACCAGTACCATAAAAGGCATGGGTTTTCGGGCATTTTAAGAGTGCAGCTGTATACAGATGAGTCCATAGCTGTAAATTGATATGTCATATCAGTTTCCCATACAGTTTTGTCCGTTTTACATATGCATTTTATGCTGTGAGGAATCCCTCCGTCCTTTACAAGAAGCCTTAGCATAACCTCTTTGCCGTTTTCCACAGCACCGAAAGGGCTTCTGTAAAAGTCAAGCTGTGAATTGTGCTCTATCTGCAAATTCTTCTATCCTCTCTATATCTTATTTTGCCTTTATAGGTGACAGCTTCCATATTTTTTCGTTATATTCCTTTATTGTTCTGTCGCTTGAGAAGAAGCCTGACATGGCCGTGTTCATGATTGCCTTTTCAAGCCACTTTTCTCTGTTTTTATAAAGAGCAGAAAGCTTTTGATGAGTGTCCATATACGCTTCAAAGTCACGAACCACCATATAGTTATCTGCGTATCCGTAATCTCCGTACATAAGTGTCTGGTAAAGGTCACGGAAAATCTGACTGTTTTGTGTATACGGGCAGTCTAAAATATCGTTTAGTACTTGTCTTAGCTCCGGGTTGTTTGCATAAATTGTCTGTACCTCTGTGTTATCGTTAAATCTTACTCTTGCCTCAACCTCGTCAGCCTCAAGACCAAAGATATAAATGTTATCCTCGCCAACCTGTTCAAGCATTTCAACGTTTGCGCCGTCAAGTGTGCCGATTGTTATTGCACCGTTGAGCATAAATTTCATGTTGCCTGTGCCTGACGCTTCCTTACCTGCTGTTGAAATCTGCTCCGAAATATCTGCCGCAACAATAAGCTTTTCTGCAACTGACACGCTGTAATTTTCAAGGAAAACAACCTTTATTTTTCCGCCGATTGTTTCGTCCGAGTTAATAACGTCCGCAACTGTATTAATAAGCTTTATAATAAGCTTTGCTCTTGCATAGCCGGGAGCTGCTTTTGCCGCAAAGATATATGTCTTTGGATAGTATTCGAGTCCCGGATTTGCCTTTATTCTGTTATACTCCGCCATAATATGAAGTATATTCATAAGCTGGCGCTTGTACTCGTGAAGACGCTTACTTTGCACGTCAAATATAGAATTGGGATCAACATCAATATTGTTATGTGTCTTTATATACTCTGCAAGCTTAATCTTGTTATTTTTCTTAATTTCCTCAAATTCCTGCTGGAATTTTTTATCCTTTGCAAAATCTGCAAGCTTTTTAAGCTCCGTAGAATCCTTAAGCCACTTTTTGCCTATTGTACGAGTAATAAGATCTGCAAGATCCTTGTTACAGTTACAAATCCAGCGTCTGAATGTAATACCGTTTGTAATTGCGTGGAAACGGCTCTCATCAAGTCTGTAATAGTCTGCAAAAATATCATTTACAAGGATTTGAGTGTGAAGCTTTGACACACCATTGACAGCAAAGCATGTTGCAAGGCACATGTTCGCCATAAATACCTGGTTATCAGCAATTATCGCCATCCACTTATGCTTGCCCGGGTCGTTTGGATAAACCTGCTGCAAGTACTCCATAAGACGTCTGTTCATTTCCTCTGTAATCATGTGAATTCGAGGTAGAATTCGTCTGAACATGTCAACAGGCCACTTTTCAAGAGCCTCACTCATTACGGTATGGTTTGTATATGCAAACACCTTTGTGGTAATAGCCCATGCCTCATCCCAGCCAAGTCCCTCGTCATCCATAAGCAAACGCATAAGCTCAGGGATTGCTAGAGTCGGGTGTGTATCGTTTATATGAAGAACAACCTTGTCAGGAAGCTTTGAAAAATCTCTGCCGTTTCTTTCCTTGAACTCACGGAGTATCCATTGGAGTGTTGCAGATACAAGGAAATACTGCTGCTTAAGTCTTAGCTCCTTACCCTCTGTGTGATTATCCTCAGGATAAAGTACCTTTGAAATAACCTCTGCAAGCTGTCTTTCTTCAACGGCGCGCACATAGTTACCGCTGTTAAATTCCTTCATGTTCATTACATCGGGAGATTTTGCGCTCCATAGTCTTAGCTTGTTTACAATGTTTGAGTCATAGCCAACAAGTGGAACATCGTATGGCATTGCAAGAATGGTATGGCTGTTTTCGTACCTGAAAGAGAACTTTCCGTCATACCAGTCTGTATAAACATTTCCGCCAAACTTAACCTCAACAGTCTCCTCCGGTCTTGGTATTTCCCATACGTTTCCGTCCTCAAGCCAGGGGTCAGGAAGCTCTGTCTGGTAGCCGTCTACAATCTTTTGCTTGAAAAGACCGTATTCGTACCTGATTGTACAGCCATATGCAGGCAGGTCAAGGGTAGTAAGAGAGTCTATAAAGCATGCAGCAAGTCTGCCAAGACCGCCGTTACCAAGGCCTGCGTCATTTTCAATCTCCTCTATGTCGTCCATGTTATAGCCAATGTCTTCAAGAGCAGCCTTAAAGTCCTCTGTCTGCATAAGATTAAGTACGTTTGTAGAAAGAAGTCTGCCCATAAGGAACTCAAATGAGAGATAATAAAGCTTTTTGTTTCCGTCTCTTTTAACTGTTTTATGGGATTTTGACCATTTTTCCATTATTCTGTCTCTTGCAGCAAGAGCGCAGGCTGTATAAATCATTTTTGGTGTTGCATCCTCAAGAGTTTTACCAAAATGCCTTTCAATTTTTCCTATAATTTCCTTTTTAACTTGTTCCTGTGATGCCGTAAGCTTTTTTGTTTGTGCCAAATTTTTCATTCCCTTCAAAATTTTGTTTAGTCTGTAAGGCTTTTGTACATGTTAATATACTTATCTGCCGAAACGTCCCATGAGTAGTCACTTCTCATGCCGGAGAGCATAATTTTGTGCCACTGGGGTTTCTTGTTGTAATATATATCCATTGCGTAGTATATGACATTTAGCATATCGCCTGCGTCATAGTTTGCAAATGAAAATCCGTTACCCTCGCCTGTGTATTCGTTATAGGGGATAATGGTATCCTTAAGACCGCCTGTTTCACGAACAATTGGTACAGTTCCGTACTTAAGGCTTATAAGCTGTGAAAGTCCGCAGGGCTCAAACCTGGACGGCATTAAAAATGCGTCACATGCGGCATAAATTTTGTGTGACATCTCATTTGAGAAGTAAATGCATGCCGCAACACTTCCCGGGTGCTGCCATGCGTAGTGACGGAACAGGTTTTCGTACTGTTCATCGCCTGTGCCTAAGATACAAAGCTGAGCACCGCTTTCAATTAGTCTGTCCATTGCGTGAGCCACTAAGTCAAAGCCCTTCTGGTCGGTAAGTCTTGAAACAATACCAATAAGCATACGGTCAGGGTTTACCTCAAGACCCAGCTCCTCCTGGAGTGCAAGCTTATTCTTTACCTTTTCCTTGAAAATATTACGCATATTGTAATTATTTGGAATAAACTTATCTGTGCGGCTGTTCCATTCCTCATAGGAAATTCCGTTTACAATACCAACTAAATCATTCTCTCTTGCACGCATTATGCCGTCAAGACCTTCGCCGTACTCTGTGCCTGTAATTTCCTTAGCGTAGGTTTCGCTGACGGTTGAGATTTTGTTTGCGTAAACAAGTCCGCCCTTTAAAAGATTTGCGTCCTTGTAAAATTCAAGCTTATCTTCTGTAAAGTAGTAGTCGGAAATGCCCATTATATCCTTAACCTCGTCAAGACCCCAGCGGCCCTGGAAACGAAGATTATGAATTGTCATGACCGTCTTTATACCTCTGTAAAATTGATTATCATAAAAAGTATCAAGTAAAACAGGAACTGCCGCCGTCTGCCAGTCGTTACAATGGATAACGTCCGGTCTGAAGCCGATTGTAGGGAGAATGGACAAGACCGCCTTTGAAAAGAAAACAAACTTTTCTGCGTCAAGGTGGATATGGTCATAGGGCTTATCTCCGTTAAAGTAGAACTCGTTATCTATAAAGTAGTATATAACACCGTCGTGGTGGAGCTTAAAGACGCCGCAGTATTGCTTGCGCCATGCAATATCTATATAAATGTGCCCCATATAGTCAAGATTTTTTCGAAAATGCTGCGGTATGCATCTGTAAAGGGGCAGAATAACGCGTGTATCCACGCCTTTGCCGCAAAGCACCTTTGGAAGAGAACCGGCAACATCACCAAGACCACCTGTTTTGATAAAAGGAGCAGCCTCCGATGTAGCAAATAGAACCTTCATAAAATCCCTCGCTTTCTTTAATCCTAACAGTATATTTTATATACTAAGATATTATACCATAAATTTAATGATATGTAAATAGAACAATTTAACAAAAAGGGGGGTGTTGCTTTAGCAACACCCCCATAATTTTATTATTCCTCTGTTTCTTCTACAAGCTCAGCAATTGCCTCTGCCTTTTCTTCCTCTGTTGCTTCTGTTGAATAAACAGGAGCGTCAGGGTCTTTTTCGTCCTCTTCAGGCATTGGAACAGCTTCTTCAACAGGTCTGAGCGCTTCTAAAAGTGCTCTTATGCTGAGGCTGATTTTCTTTGTTTCCCAGTTGATGTCAGTAATCTGTGCATCAACAACCTGACCGATTTGAAGAACATCTTCAGGCTTTTCAATTCTGTTTTCAGCAATTTGTGAAACGTGGATAAGACCGTCAACTGATGGCATAAGCTCTGCAAATGCACCAAAGTTTAACATTCTTACTATCTTAACAGATACGATATCACCTATATTGTACTTGCTCTTTGCAATTTCCCAAGGATTGTCCTCAGTTTTCTTATAACCAAGAGAAATCTTCTTGTTTTCAGGCTTAAGGTCCTTGATATAAACTTCAACAACATCACCAACAGCTACAACCTCTGACGGATGCTTAATTCTGCTCCATGAAAGCTCGCTGATGTGAACAAGTCCGTCTACGCCGCCAAGGTCAACAAATGCACCAAAGCTTGTAAGTGACTTAACTGTACCTGTATATGTCTTGCCAACCTCTGCACCGCTCCAGAAAGCATCTTCCTTTTCCTTTCTTGCTGCGTCAAGAAGTACTCTTACTGAACCTACAACACGTTTTCTTCTGTCGTCAACCTCTGTAAGCTTAAGCTGTACGTCTGTGCCAACGAGTGTTTGAAGGTCCTGTACAAATCTTTCGGAGGCTTGTCTTGCAGGAATAAAAACCTGTGTATCAAGAGCGTGCGCAATCACTCCACCCTTAACGGCTTTAATGATTTTACCGTCCAATACTTCTCCGTTTTCGTAAGCTTCTTTTACTTTGTTCCAGCTTTCCTGCTGTACTATCTTTTTGCGTGAAAGAACAACCTTTCCTTCACCGTCATTGACGCCGATAACGTATACCTTAATATCGTCACCCGGCTTAACCAGATCTGAAGTTTTTGCAGTCGGGTCGTCTGTAAGCTGGTCAAGTGACAACTGACCGTTGTACTTAAAACCACCAAGGTCAACAATAACTTCATTGTTTCTTACTTCAACAACAACACCTTCAACAATATCACCGTTGTTAAGTGTTCTGCTTCCGTATTGTTCAAACAGCTCTGCAAAATTTTCTTCCATTTTCTGATTTTCTTCCATAGCTCTAACTACCTCCTCGATAATACAACCGGGCGTCGACGCTCCCGCCGTAATACCAATCTTTCTATTTTTATTTATCTTTTGAGGAATATCCTCATGTGTTTGTATGTGAAAGGTCTCTTCGCAAAGGCTCTTTGAAATTTCAAAAAGCTTTGCTGTGTTTGAGCTTTCCATACCGCCGACCACAAGCATAACGTCACTTTCGGCAGCGAGCTGGGCCGCCTCCTCCTGACGTTTAGTTGTTGCATTGCATATTGTATCAAAAAATTGCACTTCTTTGCAAGTTTTTTTAATAAAATGGACGATTTGTACAAATTTTTTTTTATTTATTGTCGTTTGTGCAACAACACAGCAAGGGTTTTGTGCATATTCTGTCGGAATGTGTTTTTCCGTGTCATAAAGCACAAATGCCTCGTTATTGCACCATCCGTTTATGCCAATTACTTCGGGATGTTTTTCATCACCCACAATTATTATTTTTTCGCCCTTTTCATAATGCTCTTTTACAATTTTGTGTATCTTTTCAACGAAAGGACATGTAAGGTCTGTATAAGGCTTTTTGAGACTTTCAAGCTCATTGTATACAGATTGCGGAACTCCGTGAGTTCTAATAATAACCCGTGTATCCTCGGGTATGTCACTTATGCTTTCGTAGGAATAAACTCCCTTGCTTTCAAGGTCAGACACTGCCTGTTCATTATGAATGAGCTTTCCAAGGGTGCATATTTTATCTCCCTTTTCTGCTGCCGCATAAACTTCATCAACGGCACGCTTAACACCGTAACAAAAGCCGGCTGTTTTTGCAAGCTTTACCAATTATTTCCCCTCCGTCTACTCCTTTGTAGGAGTTTTTGTTCCTGACGGCGAAGCTTCTTCGCTGTCTTTTTCGGGTGCTTTTGTTGCCACAGGCTTTTTGGTTGGTGTTTCAGTAGCCTCTTCTGTTTTTTCGGGTTTCTCTGTCTTTTGTGATACTGAAGCTGCTTCTGTCTTTTCGGGATTTTGTGTTTCACTGCTTGTTTTTGTTGTAGCTTTTGGCTTTGCAGTAGCCTCATCAGCTTCCAGGGAAGACCTTGCACCCGCTGTTTTCTCTGTTGTTATATTTTCCGCAGAGTATCCAAATTCTGTCTGGATTAAAGTGCGTGTTTCTTCTATATTGCATATCCAGTATGAGCCGCCGCCAATAGTTTGTGACGCACCCGGAAGCGAAAACGTTTCTAAATTTTCTGCGCTGAAATCTGTAAGGTATTTTGAGTAGTTTATAACGTCCTTAACTGAAAGGTTTGTCTTGATTGAGCCGGAAAGCTGCTTAAATATAGCAGGAAGCTTAAGTATCAAGGTGGCGTTGAGCTTTTGGTCAACAAGCTCACGAAGGAAACGCTGCTGCATTTCAATTCTTTCAATATCACCCTGAGCATAACCCCGTCTTACACCGTTTCGGAGGTTTCCTTTTCTGTAACGGAGCAGATGCACAACCTGCTCGCCGTTTAGCTCCTGAAGTCCCGGTTTAAGATTAATGTGCAGGTTTTGTACAGGGTCATCATACACCATTCCCACGCCGTCATTGTAAAGGTCAGGGATTTCAAAGGTCACAGGTCCAAGAAGGTCTATACACTCTGCCACGGCACTGAAAGGAAGCTCTATATAGAAGTTAATGGGTATGCCTGTAAGTCTTGTAACTGCCTCAACAGTACCCTGTGCACCCATTATACCTCCGGAAGAAGAGCTAATTGCATGAGCTGCATTTATTTTCTGATATTTTGCACCAATACGCATTCTTGTATCACGTGGAATTGACAATAGCTTTGCAGTCTTTGCCTCTGTATCGTAAGAGCCTACCATAATACAGTCTGTACGAAGTCCGCCCTCATCAACTCCCATAAGAAGAATATTTATCTTTCCGTCAGAAATATCAACTGTCGCAATTTCATCGGGAGTAAGTCCGTTCTCTCCTGTGTCCCAGAATCCAAAACCAAGAGCTCCAAGGAGCCCTACAAGTAAAACAGCGAGACAAATGCCAAGCACCTGAAAATATCTTTTAATGTTTATTTTAGCTCTCACGGCTATTCCTCCAAAAATCAGTATATATTAAAAAACCCAAATTATTTCCAAATTTATCACAATATGTAGAAATATTATATCACTTAACAAGAGCATAGTCAAGTGTATGTTATACAGTTTTTATAATTTGTACATAATTTTAATAAAAATACGGGATTATAGATTTAAAGGAGAGTGGAGGACAATGAATAACAGAGTAGGCAAAAGAACGGTTTTTTTTAAAAATACACCGTATATACGTGAGTCTGCGGCAATTGTTGGTGTAAAGGAGGGCGAAGGACCTCTTTATAAAAGCTTTGACGAAATTTCAAAGGATGACGCCTTTGGTGCAGATACATGGGAAGCGGCTGAAAGTAAAATTCA
>CAZWCO010000034.1:0-814 GCA_964632665.1 uncultured Lachnospiraceae bacterium
CTCGTAGCAGAGGGACTTATTGAAAAGCTTGCTGAGAGAAAGGACATTATAATTGCTCCAAAAATCAGTTATAGTCCATCAAGCTACGCAGTAGGTGACGAAAAAAGCGGTACAGTACATGTAGAAGAAAACGCATTTGAGGAATATGTGTATTATGTGTTTATGAGTATGCTGAACGCAGGTCTCAGAAACATATATGTTGTAATTCATCATCAGTTTGAACAGGAGTCTTTAATGCCAATGACCCTTTCATACATGAAGGCTGCAAAGCGTGCTACCATGAAATACCTTGAAAAAACAAAAGGTCAGGGATGGTGGGGAAGTGAAAGCTATGCAAGCTACTATGATGAGCTTGAAGGCGATAACAACCCGTTTAGCTGGATTAAGGTTATCCCAACAATGAGTACCGAAGTGCAAAATGCAACAGGCTATGACCATGCAGGAAAATACGAATGTTCAATACTTATGAGCCTTTACCCTGATGCAGTAAAGCTTGAGAGAATTGATGACATAAAGCATTGGTTTACAGACAGTGCCCGCGAAGCAAACAAAGAGCTTGGGGATAAAATGGTAGAGCTTTCACTTGAATATCTTGAAAAGGCAATAAAATAGGAGATAAACACTTATGCGTTATTGTGAGAAATCAATTAAAGACGTTTGCAAAACAAACGCAGAAATATTAACTCTTTTCTATAAGCATATGATTGAGAGCCGCAAAAGGAGCGAGCCTGAATACAGACCTTATACTCATAATAAGTATGTAAAGCCGGATATGTATATACCCGGCTTTGACTTCAAGGATGTATTTGACAGC
>CAZWCO010000034.1:824-9403 GCA_964632665.1 uncultured Lachnospiraceae bacterium
TATGTATTTCTTACTTATAACTGGGAAGGACCCTTTCCAAAAAATATAATACATAATGTTTACAACTATTCTGCCGCAGAGCTTTATTGTGACGGAGAAAAGGTAGAACTAAAGCCGGCGGCAAATGACTCTCTTGATGGGGACGTTTTTATTAAAGAAGGTGGAGTTAACCTTATATTAAAGGTTATTGCTTCTGGCGGTGAGTTCAAGGCTAGCTTTAAAACTCTTATGCACGAAATAAGAATGTGCGCCCGAAATTATGTTTATAACGTAAACCAGTATATCATGATGGACGGGTTTAAGTATCAAAAGGATGTGGCAATTTCAAGACTTTATAAAAAAGACGAAAAAGAGCCTGTAATATCAGTTGATACTATCGACTGGATTTATCCTGTAAAGCCTGAGCAGAGCAACACAAAGAAGTTTGATTTTAACAAATTCATTGGCGAGGGAACAACTGCCTATGCGTATACTTGCTTTTCAGGTAATTTAACCCTTAAGCATAAGTCGCCTATGAAGGTTTTTGTTGCAGGTACAGAAATTTATTCGGCAAATGAAGGTGTGTTTGAGAACAATTTTTCAAACGAAACCGAGCTTTTAATAAAGAGCCATAGGTCAGGGGAAGAATGGGGCTTTGAAAGCGTAAGTGACGGAGTACACGCTCTGCCATTTGTAAAGAGTGATGACTATTCTGACCTTAAATGGCTCTGGATTGGACCTTTTGGCAAAGACACAGAGCCAATAGACCATCCTTATCCGCCGGAGCTTAATTTGTGCTTTAATGAGCCATATCCGTCAGCAAGCGGAGAGCCTGTATATTGGAATTTCTACCGTGAAAATACAAGACTTCGTCAAAATCTTACTCTTACATTCTACGGACAGTGGTTTTATGCAATGATGGTTGGGATGAACGGTTTAAGACTCCTTGCAGACAAATTTGGTATAAAGGAAATTTATGACTACTTCAATGGCGGAATGAAGCTTCTTGCAGAGCATAGAGATTACGGCTGCCATGAATATAAAATCAGCGGCTATTCGGACTATCTTTCCGGTGGTTATCATCTCGACAGGCTTGACCCGATTGGAACGATTGGTATGAATATAGCCGAGTATTATCTTATGACCGCAGATAAAAGTGCAAAAAATCTTTTACTTGTTCTTGCTGATGCTATGATGAATAATGTTCCAAGGCTTGAGGACGGTACCTTTAACCGTATAGAAACCATGTGGGCGGATGACATGTACATGTGTCTGCCATTTCTTACACGCCTTGGAGTTGTAACAGGTGATAAAAAGTATTTAGAGGAAGCTGTAAATCAAATAATTGGCTTCCGTAAAAAGCTGCATATGCCTGAGCAAAATATATTTGCACATATTTACTATCCTCTTGAGGGTGTAAAAAATAATATTCCATGGGGACGAGGCAACGGCTGGGTACTTCTTGCAATTTCTGAGGTGCTGCTCCTTATGCCGAAAGACTTTGAGAAACGGGAAACGGTTCTTGAAATTTTTAAAAGCTTGGCTAAAGGTATACTTGCATGCCGTGACAGCGAAGAAAAGCTGTGGCACCAGGTTATAAATAACCCAAATAGCTATATTGAAACATCAGGCTCTGCTATGTTCATTACAGCCCTTGCACGTGCTGTGAGACTAGGCTGGATTGACAAGTCTTATAAAGATGTAATTAAAGAATCCTGGGATGCGCTTTGTGAAAAGTGTATTGACAGCGAGGGTAACCTGTACGGAGTATGTCAGGGCTCGGGCTGCAAAAAAGAAGAAGAATATTACATGAACCTTGGTACAATCGTAAATGACGAGCACGGTATAGGAATTGTTATGGGTGCCGGTGTTGAGGTTATGAATATGTTGGGAGAATGAACTATGCTTAAGAAAGAAAATAATTATGATTTTAGAAAGCGTATGCTCGAAATTCATGAAAAGAACATACGAAATTATTCACTTGAAGTGCGTGAAAGCGAACTTGAGCTTAAGGACGGACTTGTTGTATATGTTTCAAACACTGCCGGGGATGTAATTTTGACTGCGGCAAAGGATTTTATTGATTATCTCTTTACTTCAATGAACATATCTGCAAGACTTTCTGCTGCTAAGTATGAGGGACAGGACAACTCTGTTGTAATTGCCCTTTCTTCTGAGTCGGGAGCAGATTTAGGCGACTGTGCAGCGTACAGAGGATATAGAATTGATACAGAAAAGAACGCACTTTTTGTACACGGCTTTGATGAAAGAGGTGCAGCTCAGGCACTTTACAGCCTTGAAGATATAATGAATATTCGTAAGGCCCCGTTCTTGCCTGTTGGAAGTGTGTCAAGAAAGCCTTTATTTTCGCCACAAATGGTTCATTCAGGCTACGGTCTTGACGAATATCCAAACGAGCATTTGTCAGCAATTGCTCACGAGGGCAGAGATGCAATTTTGGTTTTTGTTAAGGATGTAAATATTACTCCTAACGGCTACCTTGATTTTAATGAGCTTATTTACCGCGCTGCAAAGTACGGTCTTGATGTATATGCATACAGCTATCTTGAAAGTAAAGTCCATCCTGATGCAGAGGGAGCAGAGGCTTATTATGAGAGCACCTACGGTAAGCTCTTCAAGATGTGCCCCGGACTTAAGGGTGTATCACTTGTTGGCGAGTCTGTAGAGTTCCCAAGTAATGATGAGCGTGTTGGACGTACACGCCTTGACAATTTTGTTGATGGAATTCCTACAGGTAAGAAAAGCGTTTGTGCATTTCCTTGCTATGACTATGCTGATTGGGTTAATTTGGTTAAGAAAATTGTGAGAAAGTATAATAGTGAAGCTGATATTGTTTTCTGGACATATAACTGGGGAGCAGTTCGTGCTGATGCAAGATTAGAGCTTATTAATAAACTTCCTACTGATATTACGCTTATGGCAACCTTTGAAATGGGAGAGCATTACACAATTGATGGAAGTACAAGCTATATTTTTGACTATACTATTTCACAGGTCGGCTATGGAGAAAATTATTTTAAAGTAGAAGCAGAGGCTTGTGCAAAGCGTGGAATACGCCTTTATTCAATGACAAATACAGGTGGAATGACATGGGATATGGGTGTAATACCTTACGTTCCCGTTCCTTATCAATGGATGAAGCGTTATAAAAAGATGAGGGAAGCTCATGACAAATTTGGGCTTTGCGGAATTATGGAAAGCCACCATTACGGATTTTATCCGTCCATTATAAGTAAGCTGTCTAAACGTGCATTTTATAACGGCTGTGAGAACATGGAAGAGCTTCTTCGTGATATTTTAGCCGGAGAATACGGAATTGAAAATGTAGAAGTTATAGACAAAGGCTTGCAGCTTTGGAGTGATGCAATAGCCTACTGTGTTCCAAACTTTGCAGACCAGTATGGAGCTTTTAGAGTAGGGCCGTCATATCCGCTTAATCTTGACAGAGCATGTAATCTTCCTGAAGCGTCTTATGCGCATTTTGGAAATAGTATTGTTTCACCTACATACAGAGGCGCAATAAACTGCGGACGAATGATTCCTACGCCTATACTTATTAAAAAAGAAATTAAGTCTCTTGAGCGCATGAAGGAGCTTTTGGAAGAAGGCCTTGTATATTTAAACAAGGCAGAGAATAAAAACGAAAAGCTTTTAAGACTTATAAACATGGGCGAGTTTATGGTTCGCACAGTTATTACCGGTATCCATGCGAAAAAGTGGCATCAGTTAAAATGTGAAATTCTGCATGAAAGTGACCATGCGAAAATCACTCAAATTGTAAGTGACATGGAAGCTCTTTTGAACGCAGAAAAGGAAAATGTTGAAAGTACAATTCCGCTTGTCCAGGTAGATTCCCGTCTTGGCTGGGAGCCGAGCATGGAATATATGACGGACGAATACCATCTTAACTGGAAGCTAAGACAACTTAAATTTGTGCTTGATATAGAGCTTGGTACTTACAATAAAGCAGCCCTCAAATATGATACAGGCGTATATGTGCCGCCAAGTATTGATTTTTGATGGAGAAAAGGGGAAGAATTATGCGTTTATTAAAAAAATATGAAAACAATCCTGTAATGTCGCCGGCTAAAATGCCAATTGATGTACTTTATACATTCAATCCCGGTGCAATAAAGCATAATGATGAATATATCATGATTATGGATGTAACAACTCTTGATGACATTCATCGTCTCTGGATTTCAAGAAGTAAGGACGGATACAACTTTACACCGGACCCGCAGCCTTTGAAAATGCCGCCGGTAGACCCGTTCCATCCTGAAATGAATACATACGACCCAAGAATCACAAAAATAGGCGATGAGTATATAATCATTTATGCAAGTGATTTGGAGCAAAATGATGCAAGGCTCGGAATACTCAGAACAAAGGATTTTGAAAACTTTGAAAGAGTTTGCACAGGCAGTGAGCTTGGTAACAGAAACGGTGCTCTTTTCCCGGAAAAGTATGATAATTTGTATTTCAGACTTGACCGTCCGTTTGGTAACGAGCTTGAGCCATGCTCAATGTGGATGAGCTTTTCTCCTGATTTGATTTATTGGGGTAATTCAAGACCTGTAATGTACAAAGGTAAGCCGTTCAAAGATGGCTTTAAAATGGGCGCAGGTGCAGTACCTATAAAAACAGATAAGGGCTGGCTTGAAATTTATCATACAGTTTCAACTACATGTAACGGCTTTATTTACAGACTAAAGGCATGTCTTTTAGATCTTGACGAGCCGTGGAATGTAATTGGCCACACAGACTTCATTCTCTGGCCGGAGCATGACTATGAAATGAAAGGCAGAGTAATGAATGTAGTATTCACTTGTAACGCAATACCGGAGCCTGATGGCACATTAAAGATATACTACGGTGCAGCCGACACAAACATTGGTCTTGCAGAGGGCAGAATTGATGACCTTGTAAATGAATGCCTGAAAAATGCATAAGTTTTGGGAGTATTGTTATGGAAATAAAAACAAAAATTCGTGAGAATTATGATTGTATAGTAGTAGGCGGAGGAATAGCCGGTATAAGTGCCGCAGTAAGCGCTGCAAGAGAGGGAGTAAAGGTAATGCTAATAGAAAAGAGCATTAACCTTGGAGGACTTGCTACCAATGGTCTTATATCGTGGTATGAGCCGCTATGTGACAGCTGCGGAAATCAAATGATTTTTGGTATCGGCGAGGAGCTTATAAGGCTTACTGCTAAATACAGCTTTGACACCATACCAAAGTGCTGGGGTGGCTCTTCTGATACAGGCCACAGATTTACAAGTCGTTTTTCGCCAACAGTTTTCTCTGCTGCTCTTGATGAGTATGTAACAGAAAACGGTGTAAAGCTTATGTTTGATACTTATGCCACATATCCCGTTGTAGAGGACGGTCATTGCAGCGGCGTTATATGTGAAAGCGTAAACGGTCGTGAATTTTTTGGAGCAAAGGTTGTAATAGATGCAAGCGGTGATGCATCAATTTGTGACAGAGCAGGTATGCCTACTGTCCTTGGTGACAACTACATGTCATATGTTGCTCATTATCTTAATAAAGAGTTTATAGAAGAATATGGCAGAGATGGCGGACAGCATCACAAGCTCAGAAAGTGGCTCTGGTGCGGAAGCGACAGGCTTGGTGACGGTCAAGAAGACAGAAAAATGATAAAGGCAGATTCTGCTGAGGTTATAACAGAGTTTGTTATGGATGGTAAAAGAAATCTCATAAACAAAATCAAAAAATTTGACCGCAGCGGATTTGATGTTATGACGCTTCCATCAATGCCGCAGTTCCGTAAAATAAGAAGAATTGTTGGTGCAGAAGATTTTAATGGAATAGACGGCGAGACCTTTGAAACTTCTATTGGTAATTGCGGAGATTTCAGAGAGGGTGGCGCAGGAAAGCATTATCAAATTCCGTATGGAGCGCTTTATAATCCTGATTTTGACAACATACTTGCTTGCGGAAGAATAATATCGGCTCCCGATGAGGGCGACGGCTGGGAAGTATCAAGAGTTATTCCGGTTTGTGCCCTTACAGGCGAGGCGGCAGGCAGAGCAGCAGCCTATGCAGCCCAAAAGGGTGTTCACGTACAGGATGTTCCTGTCACAGCAATTGCAAAATAATATAAAAAGGTGTGAAATATATGTTAGGTAAGAAAACTTGGATAATACCTGATGGCTTTATGAGTAATACAGTAACGGAAAACTTTGTAAGCCATGAAGCTGTATGCGTTTTAAATTTGTCTGATGAGAGAGCAGATATTAATTTAACAATATATTTTGAGGACAGAGAGCCGTTAGAAAACTTTAAAGCTACATGTGATTCTAAGAGAACAAATCACATTAGACTTGATAAACTTAAAAATAATGACGGTTTAATGATTCCTCATGATGTTCCATACGCAATTTTGGTTGAAAGTAATCAGCCAATTGTTTGTCAGCACAGTAGAATGGACGTATCACAGCCTGATATGACGTTGATGACTACCATCGCATATTAACTTAAGGAGAAGTAGCATGAACATAGGAATGAGAGGTCATGATTTTGACACAAGCTCAATAAAAGCTTTAGGGGAAAAGTGTAATGAATATTCTATCAGGCATATTCAGCTTGCTTTGAAAAAGTCAATTGAAGGCTTTGAAGATGGTAAATTTACACCGGAATATGCTTCCCAAATAGGCGCAGAGTTGAAAAACCACGGAATAAAGGTATCTGTTCTTGGCTGTTATATTAATCCGAGTGAAACAAACGAGGAAAAGCTTAAGGAAAATCTTGACTCTTTTGTTGAAAATCTTCATTATGCAAAATATATTGGCGCAGATATGGTTGGTCTTGAAACAGGCTATGTAGGAGAAACCCTTGATGTTGAAAAAAACAACACAGAAGAAGCCTATCAACACCTTTTAAAAAACATGAAGTACCTGACAGGTGTTGCAGAAGAGCTTGGTGTTAAGATTGGTATTGAGGGAGTGCACTTGTTTGTAATTAATACTCCTAAAAAGATGAAAAGGCTTCTTGATGACTTAAATTCAGATAATGTATGTGTAATTTTTGACCCCCTTAACTACCTGAATTATGACAATTACAAAGAACAAGACGCTATTTTTAACGAATTCTTTGAATTACTTGCCGACAAAACAGAGGTTATTCATTTAAAAGATTTTATTGTTAAGGATGAAAAGCTTTGTTATGAATATCCATGTGACGGAATGTTAAGTAAAAATGTGGTTTTTGATAAATTGCTAAAGCTTAAGCCTGAAATTCCTATAATGCTTGAAGGTGTCAGGGAAGATAAGCTTCTGGAAGTAAAAGCTTCTATTAATAATTTTATAAAGAACATGTAAGTTAAAAAGGACTGTTTAGCAGTCCTTTTTATGTAGAAAGTAAATTAATAATTTCCCTTACAGATACAAAAAATGTTTTTTTAGGTATATCTGCATTTGCATATATTTCAACTCTTTTTAGTTCCTCGTTATCTTTATATATAATTCCTTCGCCTACACAGTCTCCTTTATAAACAGGCGCTTTAATATTCTCTGATTGCTCAATTACATAAGTAAATTCAGACTTGTCACCTTTGTCAAGCAAAACTGTTTCAGGGAAGCGTATATCACAGCCTACGTCTTTTTGCACTCCTCCTGAAACTGATATTCTTCCAAGCTCCTGATTTGCCGGAATTATTTCTTTTATGCTATAAGCAGAAAATCCGTAATCTAAAAGAGTTCTTGCGCTGTTAAATCTTGTATTTGAGTCGGGTGCGCCTAAGACTACTGCAACGAGTCCCATGCCATTTCTCTCTGCTGTTGCTGAAAGGCAGCACAGAGCCTTAGAGGTTGAGCCGGTTTTAAGTCCCGTTGCTCCTTCATAAAACCGTATAAGTTTATTTGTGTTTGCAAGCTCAAATTTTCCGCCGCGCATAGTATCGGTCCATATTTTTGTGTAGTTTAAAATAAGAGGGTGTGTCATAAGCTCTCTTGACATTATAGCCACGTCCCTGGCACTCGAATAGTGCCCGTCTGCATCAAGTCCGTTTGTATTCATAAACTGGGTGTTTTCCATGCCAAGCTCTTTTGCTCTTGCGTTCATTTGCGCAACAAATTCTGCTTCACTTCCGCAAAGATACTCTGCCATTGCAACTGCACCGTCATTTGCAGATGCAACAACTATCCCTTTTAGCATTTCATCAACAGAAATTACATCACCTGTTTCAAGAAACATTGTTGAGCCGCCCATGCTCATTGCTCTTTCGCTGACGGTTACATTGTCATCAATTGTAATCCTGCCTTCGTCAATTGCTTCGCATATCAAAAGTAAAGTCATTATTTTTGTTACGCTTGCAATAGGCAGCTGTTCATCAGGATTTTGTTCGTATAATATCTTTCCGGTAGATTGTTCCATTAAAATTGCAGATTTTGCGTTAATATTAAGCTCCGGAGCTGCAAATGTACATGTATTTACAACAAAGATAAATACAATACTTGCAAAAATAACTTTTTTCAGCATCATACATCACTTCCTTAGACTGTTATACAAATATATATGAAATTTTAAATTATAATATTTCAATTTTTGGAAGATTAG
>CAZWCO010000035.1:0-2598 GCA_964632665.1 uncultured Lachnospiraceae bacterium
CCATGTCAATTCTCGGCAAAAAGTGCGTTCTTGCACTGGGTGAGCCTTCACTAGGCCCTGTTATGGGCGTAAAAGGCGGAGCTGCGGGCGGCGGCTACAGCCAGGTTATTCCTATGGAGGATATTAACTTACACTTTACAGGTGACATGCACGCTATTACTGCTGCAAACAATCTTCTTTCAGCAATGATTGATAATCACATATATCAGGGCAACGAGCTTGGAATAGATGTTACAAATATCGTATTCAAGCGTGTTACCGATACAAATGACAGAGCACTAAGAAAAACAGTTGTAGGCCTTGGCGGCAGACTTAACAGCGTTCCCCGTGAAGATGGGTTTATGATAACTGTTGCATCTGAAATTATGGCAATTTTGTGTCTTGCTGATGATATAACAGACCTTAAATACAGACTTGGTAATATAATTATCGGCTACACAAAAACAGGTGAGCCTGTTTATGCAAGGGATTTAAAAGCAGAGGGTGCAATGTGTGCACTTCTTAAGGACGCTATAAAGCCTAACCTTGTACAAACTCTTGAGCATACACCTGCTCTTGTACATGGTGGACCTTTTGCAAACATTGCACACGGCTGTAACAGCGTTAGAGCAACAAAGCTTGCATTAAAGCTTGGTGACTACTGTATAACAGAGGCAGGCTTTGGCGCAGACCTTGGTGCAGAGAAGTTTTTGGACATAAAATGCCGCATGGCAAAGCTGTCACCTGCTGCAATTGTAGTTGTTGCAACAGTAAGAGCCTTAAAATATAACGGCGGTGTTCCAAAGGCAGACCTTAAAGAAGAAAACGTGGAAGCTCTTAAAAAAGGTATTGTAAACCTTGAAAAGCATGTAGAAAACATGAGTAGCTTCGGTGCTCCTGTAATTGTAGCAATTAACCGTTTTGATACAGACTCAGACAGCGAGCTTTCTGCTATTGAGGAAATGTGTAAGGAAAAAGGCGTACGCTTTGCTCTTTCAGAGGTGTTTGCAAAGGGCGGGCAGGGAGGTCTTGACCTTGCAAAAGAGCTTTTAGATGCTGTTGAAACAGAAAAAGCAGATGTAAAGCCTCTTTATGATGTAGACCTTACAATTAAAGAGAAGATAGAAAAGATTGTTACTCATATATACGGCGGCGACGGAGTAGTATACTCCGGAAAAGCCGAAAAGCAAATTAAAACCTTGGAAAAACTCGGACTTGACAAAAAGTGCATTTGTATGGCAAAAACACAATATTCACTTTCTGACAATCCGGCACTTCTCGGACGTCCAAGCGGCTTTAAGGTAAATGTTGCAGAGGTCAGAGTTTCAAACGGCGCAGGATTTATTGTAGTGGAAACAGGTAATATTATGGTTATGCCCGGTCTTCCTCCTGTACCTGCAGCTGAAAAAATTGACGTGGACGAAAACGGAATAATTTCCGGCTTATTCTGATATCGGAGGAATTACATTTGAAAATATATACTTCATCTCCGGAGGAAACATATGAGTTTGCAAAGGACTTTGCAAAGGAGCTTTCGCCGGGTGAAATACTGTGCATGTACGGTGACCTGGGAGCAGGCAAAACCTTATTTGCTCAAGGCGTTGCCGCAGGTCTTGGTATAACAGACCATGTAAACAGCCCTACGTTTACTATTGTGAATGAATACGAGGGTAGACTGCCTTTATACCATTTTGATGTTTACAGGATTTCTGACCCGGATGAAATGTACGAAGCAGGATTTGATGATTATATAAACGGCGAAGGTGTATGTCTTATTGAGTGGGCTGAGCTTATAGAAGATATAATCCCTACTCCAAGGAAGAAAATTACAATTTTGAGAAGTAAGACAAATCCTGATAGTGAAAGAGAAATTACCATAGAGGATATAGTGTAAGGAGTGTATGTGAAATTGAAGATTCTGGGAATTGACACATCTTCTGATGTAGCATCAGTGGCTTTGATTTCAGAGGAAAAGCTGATAGGGGAATATACCCTTAATTTTAAAAAGACACATTCGGAGCGTCTTATGCCAATGATAGATAAGATGCTTACAGACTGTGGCTGTGAAATGAGCGAAATTGACGGATTTGCTGTTGCAATCGGTCCCGGTTCTTTTACAGGACTTCGTATTGGTATTGCCACGGCAAAAGGACTTGCCCACGCATGTAGCAAGCCGGTTATTCCTGTTAGCACTCTTGCCGCACTTGCATATAATCTTCCAATGTGCGAGCACCTTATAGTGCCAATCATGGACGCAAGACGTGAACAGGTATACACGGCAACATATATATGGGACGAGGACGGATTTCGTGAAATTGAGGAGCCGCGTGCCGTTTCAATTGAAGAATGTATAGACGATTGCGGCAACTTTGTTGATGTTGTATTTGTTGGTGACGGAGTGCCTGTTCATAAGGAATATATAATATCAAGACTTGGTGAAAAAGCAAAATTTGTTCCTGTTGGATGTGCACTTCAAAGGGGTGCGTCAGTTGCAAGCCTTGGACTTGAAAATATAAAACTGTTTATTATATTAAATCGACTTAGAAGTTCCCAAAGTAGTAAAAACATAACACCTATTAAAACTTGAATAACTTTAACTAAAATATTTTTTAATATTTC
>CAZWCO010000035.1:2608-9331 GCA_964632665.1 uncultured Lachnospiraceae bacterium
ATGAGGTAAAGCCTGTGTACCTTAGAAAATCACAAGCAGAGCGTGAGTATGAAGAAAAGCACCAAAATAAAGGAGAATAACAATGAAAATAGCATTAGGCAGTGACCACGGCGGATTTGAACTAAAGGGAATAATAATAGAGCACTTAAAAGAAAAAGGTTATGAAGTGCTTGATATGGGCACATATAACACAGCTTCTGTTGACTATCCTGACTGTGCAGGACCTGTTTGCAAGGCAATTCTTTCAGGAGAGGCAGATTGCGGAATGCTTTTCTGCGGAACAGGTATTGGCATTTCAATTGCCGCAAACAAATATAAAGGGATACGTGCAGCCCTTTGCTCCGATGTGTATAGCGCAAAAATGGCAAAGCAGCACAATAATGCCCAGATAATTTGTATGGGCGGCAGAGTTACAGGCCCTGACCTTGCGTGTATGATAGCTGATACATGGCTGGAAACAGAGTTTGAGGGCGGAAGACACGAGGGCAGAGTTAATAAAATCCATTCAATAGAAAATTGATTTCGGCGGTATAACCGCCGTATTTATTATATAAGAAAGGCTGTGCTTTATGGAAACAATTATCGTAACCTGTAACAGAGATGATGCAGGAATAAGACTTGATGCATTTCTCGCAGAAAACACAGACTTTTCCCGTTCATTTGCCGCTAAGCTTTGTGATGACGGCAATGTAGTATTAAAAGGTGTTTGTCTTAGTAAAAAATATAAGCTTAAGGGTGATGAGACCTTTGAAATCACTGTCCCTGACCCCGAGCCTGTGGAAGCAATACCGGAGGATATTCCTCTTAATATTGTCTATGAGGATAGCCAGGTAATTGTGGTTAATAAGCCACAGGGAATGGTTGTACATCCGGCAGCAGGCAACGAAAGGGGAACTCTTGTAAACGGAATACTTTACCACTGCAAAGGTAATCTGTCCGGGATTAACGGCGTTGTAAGACCGGGTATTGTGCACCGTATTGATAAGGATACAAGCGGTCTTTTAGTTGTTGCAAAGACAAACGAAGCGCATATTTCCCTGACAGAACAATGGCAGACCTCAAAGCCTGACAGACAGTATATTGCATTGGTATTCGATAATATAAAAGAGGACGCCTTTACAATCAATTTACCCATCGGCAGAAGTAAGGCAGACCGAAAAAAAATGGCAGTTGTGCCTGATGGAAGAAACGCTGTCACCCACGTAACAGTTCTTGAACGTTTTTCGGGCTATACACTTGTTAAATGTGTACTTGACACAGGCAGAACTCACCAGATAAGAGTTCATATGTCACATAGCCACCATCCAATTGTGGGTGATCCGGTATATTCCTCAAGAAAAGAGGAATTTTCCTTAAAGGGACAGCTCCTGCATGCGCAGACTCTTGGTTTTATTCATCCATCAACAAATGAAAAAATGATATTTTCGAGTGAGTTACCTGAGCATTTTAAGCGTGTTCTTGATGTGCTCAGAAGGAGATAAGATTTTTTTATGAAAAAATTAACAATTACAGGTGTAGTTGCTGAAATTATATACTATAACGATGATAACGGATATACAGTTTTTGAGCTTAAAAGTGATGACGGTGATGAATTTACAGCAACAGGCTACACAGCAAACCTAAATGAAGGCGAACAAATTGCCATAACAGGCAATTGGAACGTTCATCCTGAATATGGAGAACAGTTTAAAGTAGAATATTATAAATCCTTGCTTCCTACAAAAGTACAGGACATTTTAAGATACCTGTCCTCCGGTGTTGTTAAGGGGATAAGGGCGGCAACTGCAAAAAAGCTTGTAAATGCCTTTGGCGAGGAAACACTTAACATTATGCTTAAGGACCCTCTTCGCCTTGCAGAAATAAAGGGCATATCTGTCGGTAAGGCACAAAAAATTTCCGAGTCCTTTCTTGAGATACAGGCAATGCAAAGTATAGTTATATTCCTGCAGCAATATAATGTAAGTGCAAACATGGCAATGAAGGTATATAAGCTTTTTGGAGCCAATGCAGTAGAGGAAATAAAGAAAAATCCTTATATTTTATCTGACAGCGTGGACGGTATAAAGTTTTCTGTTGCCGATAAAATAGCATACGGAGAGGGCTTTGCAATAAACAGTCCGTTAAGAATTCAGGCAGGACTAAAATACTTGCTTGTTCAGGCGGCATATTCTTCAGGACACGTATATCTTCCTAAAAGCATCATGACGGAGCACGGCGCGTATCAGTTAAAGGTATCGGAAAACGAAGTAGAAGATGTACTTTCAGACCTCGTACTTTCAAAGGACATTTATGTTGAGAAAATCAATGGTGAAATGGTTTATTTCCTTTCGCCTTTGTATAAGGCAGAGAGCTATACTGCCGCAAGGCTCTATTCCATGTCATCTGCAGGACGCGAGGAGCTTTTAAGTCCGGAGGAAACAGAAAAAAAGCTGACTGTTTTTGAAGAGGCATCAAACATTAAGCTTGCACCGGAACAAAAAGATGCCGTTGTAACAGCTGTTGGAAGCTGTGGATGTATGGTACTTACAGGTGGACCTGGAACAGGAAAAACAACAACCATAAATACAATACTCCGTCTTTTTGATGAGCTTGAGTTAAAGGTTGTGCTTGCAGCTCCCACAGGCCGTGCAGCAAAGCGTATGAATCAGCTTACAGGAATGGAAGCAAAAACAATCCACAGACTTCTGGGTGCAACAGGCGAGGACGGCGCAGCAAGGTTTTTACTTGACGAAACTAATCCCATACAGGCAGATGTTATTATACTTGACGAAGTAAGTATGATAGACATTTCCCTTATGAGCTCACTTTTAAAGGCAATAAAGCCGGGAACAAGGCTTATAATGTCAGGAGATGCAGACCAGCTTCCGTCAGTAGGCCCCGGAAACGTGCTCAATGACATAATTTCAAGCGGTGTTGTGCCTGTAATTAAGCTTGATAAAATTTTCAGACAGGCAGAGGAAAGCCTTATAGTCGTAAATGCACACGCAATTAACCGCGGGGAAATGCCGGAGCTTTCGTCAAAGGATAAGGATTTCTTTTTTCTGCCACGCAAAAGCTCTGAGGAAATTCTGAGTACAGTAATAAACTTGTGTACTACACGTCTTCCTGCAAGCTATGGCATAAATTCTCTTTCGGATATTCAGGTTTTGTCCCCGTCAAAGAAAAACCTATGCGGAACGGTCAACTTAAATAAGCAACTTCAACAGGCTCTGAATCCACCTGGTAATTTTAAAGCAGAGTATGCCTACGGTAAAACAGTATTTCGTGTGGGCGATAAGGTAATGCAGACCAAAAACAATTACGAGCTTTACTATACACGCAATTTGGGAGAAAGCGGCGTAGGGATTTTTAATGGTGATATGGGTACAATTGTTGACATATCGGTAATAGACAAATACATGGTTATAATGTTTGATGAGGATAAACGGTGCGAGTATCCCTTCAATCAGTTGGATGAGCTTGACCTTGCATACGCTGTAACGGTGCATAAAAGTCAGGGAAGTGAGTTCCCGTATGTTATTATGCCTGTTACCAATTTCCCGTCTATGCTCATGTGCCGCAACCTCTTTTATACGGCAGTAACAAGAGCAAAATCCATGGTAATTCTTGTTGGAAGCTTACCGGCTGTTGAGTACATGACTGCCAATGTATCGCAGCGTGAGAGATATACCTCTCTTGATTTAAAGCTAATTGAAATGGCAGAATTTTTAAAATAAGGTGAGATTTTATGAACATATCAGCTAAAACAAAGGTCCTTGGAGTGGTAGGGAAGCCTGTACGCCACAGTCTTTCGCCTGCTATACATAATTTTCTATCAGAAAAATTGGATGAGGACTATGTATATACAGCTTTCGAGCCGGAAACTATGGAACAGGCGGTGGCAGGTGTAAAAGGTCTTGGGATAAGAGGAATTAATGTTACAGCACCCTTTAAATTTGATGCTTTAAGACTTGTGGATATTGTTTCCGAAAATGCTGCTCTTTCAGGCTCTGTAAACACAATTGTAAATAATGATGGAGTGCTTACAGGATATAGTACTGACGGAGAGGGTTTGTACCGCTCTATGAAAAGAGCAGGCATTAATGTTGAGGGCAAGAAAATTCTTTTACTTGGTGCCGGCGGTGCGGCAATGCCTGTATGCGTGATGCTTAAACTCAAAGGTGCAAAAGCTGTTGTTGTTAAAAACAGAACAGAGGCAAAGGCAACAGAGCTTTGCGCGAGTCTAAACAATAAAATGAATACAGACATTTTTCAGGTATTTACCAAAAAGGAAGCCTTTGATGTAATTATAAACACAACCTCTGTCGGACTTGGAACAAATGAAAGTCCCATAGATGATTTGTCGTTTTTCGATGGTATAAAAGCAGCAGTTGACCTTATATATCATCCGGCAAAAACAAAATTCCTAAAAGACGCAGAGGAAAAAGGAATAACAATACTTAACGGTCTTGGAATGCTTGTTTTTCAAGCGGTAATTGCATATGAGCATTTTACAGGTGTAATTGTCCCTGATAGTCTTTACGAGGAGGTTTTTAAGGTTTTAGATGAATAATATATATCTTACAGGTTTTATGAGCAGTGGAAAAACAACAGTTTCAAAGCTGCTTGCAAAAAAAATGGAAGTTTCGCTGTACGACACGGACGAATTAATTGTTAATAAAACAAATCTTACAATAAATGATATTTTTGATAAATTTGGGGAAGAATATTTTAGAGAAGTGGAAACAAAAACTCTTGATGACATTTCAAAAAAAGACGGAGTAATCATTTCCACAGGCGGCGGAATTATCCTCAAAGAACAAAACAGGGAAATCATGCACAAGACAGGTAAAATAATCTGCCTCAGCCCTGAATTTTCCGTTATAGAACAAAGGCTTGAAAGTGCAAGGAAAACACGTCCTCTTCTTATGGAGGAAACAGAGAAAATAAAAAAGCGCTATTATGACAGACAGCCTTTTTATAAAGACTGCGACTTTGAAATTAAGATAACAAATGATATGACTCCGCAGGAGATTACGGATATAATTATTTCTTATTTGGAGGGTGTAAAATGATTCATGTTTATACGGGGGATGGAAAAGGAAAGACAACAGCTGCAGCAGGGCTTGCAATTCGTGCTGCCGGCGGTGGACACAGGGTACTCTTTTTCCAGTTTTTGAAATGTGATACAAGCTCAGAAAGAAATATACTTGGAAAAGTAGATAATATAAGTCTTATAAATATAAACTGCGATATACCTTTTTTGTGTAATGCAGACAAGGAAACTCTTGCAAAAATAAAGGAAACCTATAAAAACAAGGTTGAAGAGATATTTAATCTCCGTAAGCTTTACGACATGTTTGTTTTTGATGAGGCAATAAGTGCGGCAGATTGCGGCGTTTTAGACCTTGAAGATGTCTTGAAATTTAAAGACTTCGGAGAACTTGTGCTAACAGGCCGTGGCGATATATCTGCTCTTACCGATGTGGCAGATTATATTACAGAAATGAAAAAAATAAAGCACCCATACGATAAGGGTATAAATGCCCGTAAGTGTATAGAATATTAAAGGGAGAAGCATTTAATGGATTTAACAAAGGATTTTGGCATAAGCCATGAAATATACGAGCTATTTGAAAAGTGTGAGGCTGAAGTTAAGCCTGCATTTGAAAGAGTAGAAAAAATAGCCGAGAAAAATCAATGGAAGGTAATGAAGGCATTTTCTGATAACAGGGTGTCCGAAAGCCATTTTGCAGCTACATACGGCTACGGTTATGACGATTTAGGACGTGATACCCTTGACAGAGTGTATGCAGATATATTTGAATGTGAGGATGCCCTTGTAAGACATCAGCTCATATCGGGCACTCACACTCTTTCAACAACTCTTTTTGGCATACTTCGTCCCGGTGATGTGCTATTTTCCGTAACAGGAAGACCATATGACACTCTTGAGGAAGTAATTGGTATAGCAGGGGAAGAAGGAAATGGCTCTTTAAAGGATTTCGGCGTGGAATATATTCAGGCAGACCTTTTACCTGACGGTGAGCCGGATTATAAAAAGATTAAAGAAATTCTGACAGAAAAAAATATAAAGCTTGTTACCATTCAGCGTTCAAAAGGCTACGGAACAAGACCTACATACAGTGCTGAAAAGATAGGAGAAATTATAAGTTTTGTAAAAAGCATATCTCCTGATAGCTTATGCATGGTGGATAACTGCTACGGCGAATTTGTAGACGAAAAAGAGCCTGCTTCGTACGGTGCAGACCTTATCTGCGGCTCTCTTATTAAAAATCCGGGCGGCGGAATTGCACCAACAGGCGGATATATTGCGGGCAGGGCAGACCTTGTGGAAAAATGCGGCCATCGCTTGACAGCACCGGGCACAGGCCGCGAAATTGGCTGCACACTGGAAGTTTTGCGCAGTATGTATCTTGGTTTGTATTTTGCACCAATGATAACAGAAAATGCAATCAAAACAAGCATATATGCTTCCTGCCTTTACGAAAAAATCGGTTTTGCAACGGACCCGCATTATTCCGAAGACAGAAATGATATAATCACTTCAATTGCTGCAGAAAATGCCGAAAATTTAATCGCAATCTGTCAGGCAATTCAGCATATGAGCCCAATCGACAGCTTTGCAACACCATATCCAAGCCCAATGCCTGGTTACGACAGTGACATTATTATGGCAAGCGGTTCCTTTACAATGGGGTCTTCCATCGAGCTCAGCTGTGA
>CAZWCO010000036.1:0-9168 GCA_964632665.1 uncultured Lachnospiraceae bacterium
TTCCTTGATTGAATCAAGGATTGCATTTAAATCTGCCATTGTAATTTCCTCCTAATTCTTTAAATTAATTTTCTTTAAGAATAATTATTCAGCAGCCGGAGCTTCTTCTGCCGGTGCTTCTTCAGCGGGAGCTGCTTCCTCTGCGGGAGCCTCTTCAGCCGGTGCAGCCTCTTCTGCGGGAGCTTCCTCTGCAGGAGCCTCTTCAGCGGGAGCTGCTTCTTCTACGGGAGCTTCTTCTGCAGGAGCTGCTTCCTCTGCGGGAGCTTCCTCTGCCGGAGCTGCTTCGCCGTTTTTCTTTGCTATAAGGTCAGCAATTTCTTCTCCACCTTCAGCAATAGTAGCAAGCAATCTTGCAAGGTTTGATATAGGAGCATTGAGGCTTCCCATAACCTTTGCAATCAATGTTTCCTTTGACGGTGTTGCTGCAAGAGCCTTGATTTCGTCAAGAGTTGCAACTGTACCATCCATGAAACCTGATTTGATTTCGAGCTTTTCGTTTGTCTTAGCATAATCTGCTATAACCTTTGCAGGAGCAACAGCGTCTGTATCTGATACAGCAAGAGCTGTAGGTCCGTGTAAAATTTCATCAAGTGCTTCAAGTCCTGTTTCCTTAGCGGCAAGACGGAGCAATGTGTTCTTTACAACGAAATACTTAACGCCGGCGCTTCTGAGGTTTCTGCGGAGAACTGTATCTTCTTCAACAGTAAGACCGCGGTAGTCAACGAGTACGCCTGTTTGTGCAGTTTTAAGAACTTCAACCAATTCAGCAACTTGTGCTTTCTTAGCTTCTAAAACCTTTTCACTTGGCATTTCATTCACCTCCATAAGCATTAAAATGTCTATTCCGTGAAAACAAAAAAGCTTTGCACATCCAAAGACACGCAAAGCAAAAGTAATCAAAAATCAAATTACTCAACCTCGGCGGGACTTAATTTTGTGCCTGCTGTCTACGGAATAAGTTTTTCAACCTTTCAAATTATACTATATTATTTTTATTTTGTCAACAAAATGTTGATATTCTATAAAAACAGTACAAAAACACCTGTTTTTAAAATCTTGTAATACACAAATTCCACAAAAGCTTTATTTATAATACCTGTATCTTGTATCCTCTTTTATGCTTATGCATTGATCGCCCGCAACAACAAAATGGTCAAGAAGCTTTATTTCGAGCTTTGAAAGGATTTTTTCCATTTCCTTTGTACTTCTTACGTCCTCGTCAGATGCAACCGCACTTCCGTATGGATGGTTATGGGCAAATATCACAGCTACTGCATTTGTGCTTATAGCCGCCTTTATAATCTCCTTCTGGTCAAGAAGGACACTTGTTGAAGTGCCTAAAGCCACGATATGCTTTCCTCTAATTCTGCCACTTGGCCCTAAACAAATCATGTAAAGAATTTCCTTGTTTCTTCCGTCAAATAAGGATTTAACATACCCCATAAGGTCTGACGACGGCACATCCGCACTTTCTACATAGTTTGAATCTCTGTTATACTCCGCAAAAAGCTGTCTGAGCATTATAATGTATGTAGCAATGCGTTCACCAACTCCATCAACCTTTTCAAGCTCCTGCCTGCTTGCATCAAGAATTCCTTTGATACTTCCGAAAGTATTTATAAGATTATGAGCAGTCTCATTCTTGTTACGTCTTACGTCAACGTAGTTGAGCATCATTTCAACTTTTTCATGATCCTCAAATGTAAAAAAGTTCTCATTCTTACAAAATTTTTCACGCAGACGCGCCTTATGTTTGACATGGAGGTTCTTTTCTGTGCTCATCTGTTACAATTGTCTCCTCTTGCGTGATTTACGCTGTTGCCGCAGAATATTGCTGTTCTCTCACGTATGTTGGAACAACCTCGGCAACTGCATCCTTAATCTTTTCGTTATCTGCTTCTTCAACAACCTGCCTTAAGATTTCAAGGTTTTGCTCAAGCTCGTTTATGTTTCCGGGTATTGGCTTACCTATAAAGATTTTACTGTGCTGGGTATTTGTAAGTCCCTCTTCCTCCATCAAAAGCTCCTCATAAAGCTTTTCACCCGGGCGCAGTCCTGTAATTTCGATATTTATATCACGTCCCGGAACAAGACCGGAAAGTCTTATAAGGTTTATTGCCAGGTCATAAATTTTAACAGGCTCACCCATATCAAGCACAAATATCTCGCCGCCCTTTGCATAGCTTGCCGCCTGGAGCACCAGGTTTGCCGCTTCAGGAATTGTCATGAAAAATCTTGTTATTTCCTTGTGAGTAACTGTAAGGGGACCGCCCTCGCTGATTTGCTTTTTGAAAAGCGGAATAACGCTGCCGTTAGAGCCAAGAACGTTACCGAACCTGACAGCAACAAACTCCGTTTTGCTTACTGCCTGCAAATGCTGAACAATCATTTCACAAATACGCTTTGTAGCACCCATTACGTTTGTTGGGTTTACAGCCTTGTCTGTGGAAATTAGCACAAACTTTCTAACTCCGCACTTGTCTGCGCACTTTGCTGTGTTGTATGTACCAAAAACATTGTTTTTGATTGCCTCACCCGGCGAATCCTCCATAAGCGGTACATGCTTGTGTGCTGCTGCATGGAAAACAATGTATGGCTTGTAAGTATTAAATATTTCTTCTATTCTCTTACTGTCACGCACAGATGCAATAATTACCTCCGGCATATTCTCCGGATATTTTTTGTTAAGCTCCATCTGCAAATCATATGCGTTATTTTCGTAAATATCAATTATAACAAGCTTCTTAGGGCTATGCTTCATTATCTGCCGGCAAAGCTCCGAGCCGATTGAACCGCCGCCGCCTGTAACACATACGACATTTCCTTTTATATCTGCCTCTATCTTTTCGTTGTCAAGCTTCACAGGCTCACGTCCAAGAAGGTCCTCTATCTCTACCTTTCTTACCTTATCCATTCCTATATTATCATCCACAAGACTTTCAAGACCCGGGCACAGCTTAACGGTGCAGCCGGTTGCAGCGCAAATATCAATAATTTCCTTACTTCTGTGTGCAGAAAGTGAGGGGATTGCAATTATAATTTCTTCAATTGCCTCCTGCTTTACAATTCTTGGAATGGCTCTCACATTGCCATACACCTTACGTCCGCAAATAATCTGATTTTTCTTATTTTTATCATCATCAATAAAGCCAACGACCTTGTTTGGCATTTTATCATTATGCTGAATTTCACGGGCAAGGATACCTCCACCCTCACCGGCACCTACAATAAGTGTTCTGATTGTGTGCTCACCGGACTGATGAAAGCTCCGGTTAAGCCTGTCAAGACCACGGATTGCAACCCTGACAAATAAAATCGCTCCGGCGCTTGTCCCAACTGCCATGATACACAGCAAAAACCTCATTTTGTCCCTTGTAAACCATTCTGCCAAAAGGGATATGTAAGAGGCTATACCAAGACTTATTACAAGTCTTATATAGTCAGGCAGACCTGCAAAGGTCCAATATGTTTTATATGCCCCGCTTGCAAAAAGGCAAAAGGCAAACACAACACATGTTATGCCTACGGGAAGCAAATTTTGTCCAAAGGTACGAATTATAGCATAGTAGTCTGTAACAATCATAAGTGTAAGAAAATGTACCAGTATAATAATACACATATCTACACAGAACACAAATCTGTTTCTGATAGAAAAGGGTGTTACTTTTCTATTCACTAAAAGCACTCCTTTAAATTTATTCGTTAAAGTATATTCTATCAAAAACTACGCCCTTTGTCAATTATTTTTGGGTAATTTGTATAATAAATAAACAATGAATTAATGTCATTGAACGGTCTGTTCATTTTTATTTAGCTTTTGCTATTGAATTACCTTTAAAAAACTGTCTTTCTACAGTTATAACATGCTTTGTAGAGCTGCAATAACTTTGGAAAATTCTGAACATAAGGTGTATAGCCTCCGAACACAAATCACTCATATGCATTTGTATGCAAGAAAGATTTGACTCCTTATGCGGCTCAACCTTAATATCATCCATACAAATTACGGATATATCCTCCGGGATCTTAAGCTGTTCCTCGTTCAGCCTTTGCAAAACACCTATGGTCACATGGCTGTACGCAGAAAAAACTGCCGTTGGAAGCTTTTGTTTTTTTATAAGGTTATCTATACCGTAATATCCGCAGTCATAAAATCTGTAATCGTTTACATCAATAAAATCATAATCTATGGGCATATTATTTTTTTCCATGAAATTCTTAAAATACCCAAATTCCGTTTCTGTGTACTTCTCGCCGATAAACCCGATTTTTGTATGCCCCAGCTCCTTCAGGGTTGACATAGCATCGTTAAGACCGGGACTTATATCCATTTTAACGCAATGGGTTGATTTGGAGTTGTTTTCATAGCATATCTGGATTATTGGCACGTCAGAATTATTCTTAACATTACCCACAGGCTCTATTATAATAATGCCGTCAACCCCTGCATATTTTGAGTAGTATTCAATTAATCTGCTTTGAGTGGCAGCAGAAAAATTGCTTACGGAAACAAGCATGGTGCCTCCGCTTTCTTCAATTTCCTTTTCCATATATGTAACCATCTGAGAATAATGTATACCCAAAAGCTCGGGGCAAATAACAGCAATAAGCTTTTTATCGTACTTAGGCTTATAATATTTTTCAAAGCAGCCGTTTTCTTTGGCAACATTATAGATAAGGTTTTTAGTTTCTGCACTTATTTCACTGCTGCCGGAAAAGGCTTTTGAAACAGTTGATATAGATACATTTGCAAGCTTTGCAATTTTACCGAGAGTCATAAAACACCTCCGAAAATTTTCGTAAAATATCAAAAAAATTTAGAAATTAAATTTCTATATAACATTATAACACAAAAGTATTACAAAATCAATAATTTTTTTCGTTACGAAAATGTTTCGTGACAAATTCCCTTGACATTTAATTTAAGTAAATATATAATTTTTTTAAGACAAGGGATATACACCCTTAATTTTATATTAAAAGGAGAGATTTTAAATGAGCAAAATTATTTTTGACCCACCAACAGACTTTAACTTTGTTCCGGGCGACTATGTTCCGTTCAAGGACAGAGAAGTTTGCGAGCGTCTTCGTAAAATAAGCGGAAAGGATCTTGAAAAGCATTCTAACCCTGATTTTAATATTAAGGTTATGATGAATCCTCATCCTGTACTTATTTCTACACTTTTCTCACGCATTAAGGAAGCTTCTGAAAACAACAGAAAAATTACTTTGATACTTGGTAATCCTGAACCGGATACATATATCCCCCTCGCTCAGCTTATCAACTACTTCAAGGTTGATTGTAGCAAGGTGCACATTTTTGCAATGGACGAATGGGCAGACGATATGGGACACATCGCTCCCGAAACATACAAGGCAGGCTTTGCACACTCAATGCTCAAGTATCTTGTATACCAGATTGATGAAAAGCTTCGTATGCCTCTTGAGAATGTACACTATCCTACAAACAAGAACATTGCTGACTATTCTGCAATGATTACTGATTGTGGCGAGGGCGGCGCTGATATTTGTAGTTCTTCACCGGGCTGGACAGGTCACATGGCATTTATTGACCCGGTTGACGAATTCCTTCCATCAATGAAGAACGGCGAGTATGATATTGATGAGTGGCTCAATATGAAAGCACGCATTGTTAAGCTTCATCCGTTAACAGTTGCACAGAACTCACTCCACGGCGTATTCGGCCAGTCAGGATATATTGCAGACGTTCCTCCAATGGCTGCAACAATAGGCCCTGTTGACGTTAAGAATGCAAGAGAAAGAATTGAAGTACACGCACTTCTTACAAACAGCACATTCTCATCATGGCAGAGAATGACTTCAAGACTTGTTCTTCACGGACCTGTTACTCCTCTTGTACCAAGCTCAATGCTTCAGCTTATGAAGACTCAGGTTTATGTAAGTGAAGAGCTTGCAGCTCCGTTTGAGTGTTGGGAAAAGGTTGGTTATTAATCCAATTAAATTTTAGGAGGTATTTTTATGAGTTTATTAAAAGTTGGCTACGCAAGAGCAAATATTAATCCTCCTCTTGGCTACGCCATAGCTGGATATTATATTCCAAGACATGCAAAAGGATTTCTTGACAATCTGGAAGCAAGTGCTCTTGTTTTATCAGACCCAAAGGCAAAAACTGCTCTTGTAAGCCTTGATTTATGTTACGTTACAGCTCCTGTTTTAGAAAAAATATATAAGGCAATTGAAGAAAAAGCAGGTTTTCCAAAAGAAAAAGTTTTTATTTCTTCAACACATACCCATACAGGTCCAATTGTTACTCCTACATCAACTGCTGATACAACAGAGGAAGAAATAGACGCTTATATAGATTTTCTTGCATCCAGGATTGCAGACGCTATTACAATGGCTGAAAATGATTTAAAACCCGCCAAAATGGGATTTATCGTAGGCCAGGCGCCGGAAAGAGTAGCATATATAAGACGCTACAAAATGAAGGACGGCTCAACCATGACCTGTCCTCCTGTTAACGACCCGAACATTGACCATCCCATAGGCGAGCTTGACCAAAGAGTGAATGTTCTCCGTTTTGACAGAGAGGGTGCAGATTCAATTGTTTTGGTTAACTATGGACTCCATGCAGATACAGTTAACGGAGAGCTTATATCCTCCGACTGGCCGGGCTGGATGAGAAGAACAGTAGAAAAAGCACTTGACGGTACAAAATGTATGTTCTTCCCAGGTGCAGAGGGGGATGTTGGAAGTACACATGTTTACCCCTCCGGCGGAGACATGAACGATACAGAAATCAGCTTCGACAACGAAATGAAGAGTCCCGGCATGGCACGTTTTGTAGGTCGTGCCTTGGCAGGTACAGTTCTGCAGGTATATGATAAGGTGGAATATGTTGACGTGGATAAAATTCAAATCATTCACAAAATTACACCTATTGCCGCAAACGTTCCGTCTCCGGAGGACTTGCCTCTCGCTCATAAATATAAGGAGCTTCATGAAGCCGGACGTGATTGTGATATCCCATACGAAGCTATGGAGCTTACCACAGTTGTGGCAGAGGCTGTAAGAATGTGCAACCTGGAAAACGGTCCTGAATTTTTTGAGATGGACCTTACAGGCGTACAACTGGGTCCTGTTGCAATGATAGGTATTCCGGGTGAGCCTTTTACAGACATCGGTGTTCAAATAAAAGATACGCCGGGCTGGTCAATGATTATGCCTTGTGCCCTGGTAAATGGCTCTTTGGGATATTTCCCAATGAAGTCTGCTTATGATGAGGGAGGCTATGAAGCCCGGTCATCAAGATTTAAATCCGGTGTAGCAGAAACAATAATTGAAGGAGCTAAGGAGCTTCTGAATGAACTAAAATAAGCAAAAAGGACTGAATATTCAGTCCTTTTTGCTTATTTAAAACTTACAGAGTTCACCCTCTTGCATTACCTTCTGCACATTAAATTTATCATCAACAAACACAAGGTCCGCAACCTTGCCCGACTCTATTGAGCCTATTTTATCGTCCATTCCAATCACACGCGCAGGATTTAATGAGCCCATTATAAATGCCTCTGTGATTCCGCATCTGGTATGGGACATAATGTTTCTGCAGGCAACGTTCATTGTAACCTTACTTCCCGAAAGTCTTCCAAGGTCATTAAAGGACACATCAATATAACGAAGATGTGAAAATCTTTCCGGTACTGCTCCTGTTTCAGATGTACAATCGGTAATAAGTACAATACGGTAAACCCCTTTAGCTTCAACAGCCATACGCTGCAGGTCAGAATGAACATGAACACCAAGGGAATCCGATATAAGCTCTGCATACATTTCATTATTAGCAAGACAATATTCGTCCGGGCCGTAGCCTCTTATTCCGCCATGCCCCGTCTGTCTGCCGGTAGCATTAAAAAGATGTGTACTAAGTGTAGGACGGAGTTTTCCGCCAAGGCTTTTGATTTGGTCGGGAGTCGCCTCGCTGTGTCCTACCGCAATTACAACATCAGGGTTAACCTTTTTTGCATATTCTACAAAAGGCTTTATTCCCTCTCGCTCAGGTGCTATAACCCACACCTTTACAACGCTTCCTAGCTCGTCAACCATTGGAATATAATCCTCTGGCTTTATATCATTTACGTTCCAGTTATCAATTCCGTTTGAAGCACCGTATTTATTGCTCATATACGGGCTTTCCATATAAATCCCCTTAATGCTCTTTGTGGTCTTCATAGCATCCTTTACTCTGCGGATGCCGTCCATCATGTCATCATATTCCATGCCATAGGAGGATGTTGGAAGAATAGTTGTTTCTCCGTGCTTTAAAAAGTGCTTTGCAACCTTTTCCGGCTCGTCAAAAAATCTGCTGCCGTCTCCGCCATGAACATGAATATCAACAAATCCCGGTCCCACATACGCTCCTCCGGCATCTATATGCTCTGCATCTGCAGGTACTTTGATATCGTACGAGTTACCCACATCAACAATTTTACCGTCTTCTATAACAATTGCGCCGTCCCAGATAATTCCATTTTCAAGAACAACCTTAGCATTTTCTATTATTTTTTTCATTGTTATATCCCTCGAATCTGTATCTTTATAAACAGATTATACAATTACTGAAAATGAATGTCAAGGGAATTTATCACGAAACATTTTCGTGAAACAGTAAAGTTTTAATTTTGTTAATATATTGTGTTACAATGTTAAATTAAGAACTTTAATTTGAAATTTAAGAAATTTTTCGTTTATTTAAATAAGATTATAATTTGTGTAACATTTTTTAAACACCAACATAGTATATAACATAACAATTAAATGGCCGTTTAATTAAATACAGGAGGAATGCTTATGGCAAATTGCAAGTGCGGTCTTAAAATCAATCCGGCATTTTTCTCCGCAAAAACTCTGGGAGTTCTTGTATTTTCCTTTTGTGCGGGAATGTTAGCAGGACTTTGCCTCCCTCTCGGTGTAATTGCGGCAGTAGAAACAGTTTTACTTATAGTCCTTGCATGGATGTGTCTGTTTAAATGGTAGAAAGGAAATGATGTATTATGAAAATTAAGGTTTTTAAGCTTCCAAAATCAATCTCAAATATAGTGCGTAGTCTATTAAAAATGTAGTTACATATAAAAGGCGGTGTAAAAATTTACACCGCCTTTTATCAGGGGATAGAAAAAAATGATT
>CAZWCO010000037.1:0-9115 GCA_964632665.1 uncultured Lachnospiraceae bacterium
ATTGTCTACAACCGCAACAGAATATAGACTGCTTTTCATGTTCAATGCAGCTGAGGAGTATTTTTATATAGATAATCTAAAGCTCTACGAAATGGCATCGTTTGATAAGCCTTTGCCTGAAATTTCAGACGACAGTATAACACTTACAAACGGGGTGTTCACAGGATACGGATCAGTAACAGTTTCACAGATGGAGTCAAAGCTTGGCGTTAGTGTGCTAAATTCTGACGGAACGACACCTGGTAGTGCGAGCATCGTAAAAGCAGGAATGAAAGCGGTATTTAGCAGCACCGTTGCAGGAGTGGGCACATTCACAAGCACATGCACATTCGGGCTTGCAGATAAGGTACTATTAACAGAGGATTTCTCATCGTCATCATACACATCATCCTTTTATAATACGATTGGATATAGAGGGGCAAGAGAGACTGCATCCATCGGTGGAAAAGCGTCAGATGATGGATACCTAAAGCTGACAACAACAAATCAGGACGACGGCTCTGACGGTACAAAGGATGTCCGTTTTGCAGTATGCTCTGAATATACAACAGATGGTGATCACAGCAGCATAAGCCCGGCACACGGTGATCCGTTAATCTATAGTATTGATGTATATCCTGCAGAGGGTATGAAATCAATACAGTTCGATTCAGGATCATATGTATGGAGTGCAAGCATTGACGCAAAAGATTTGAAACAGGGCCAGTGGAACAACATAACATTTGTATTCTATAAAACAAAATTCTCACCTGAAATTGCTGAAACTCTCACATGGGAATCAGATGTATATATAAACGGAACCCTCTATAGAAGAGCGCATTCAAATGATAGAGTTCCGACCACAAGTAACCAATTAAGATTCCATATAATAACTGCGGCAACGGGCGATGTAACTTATATAGACAACATAAGCGTAGTCTCAGCAGGCTCATTTGTAAGGCCTGAGCTCTCATCAGACAGCTACACAATAACCGAGTCAAAGATTGATAAAGCTACAATGAGCGGGTACAAAGGAATGACAGTATCAGAGCTCAAAGAGGGCGCAGTAGCGCAAGACGAGAGTGTAACGGTAACTGTATATAACAGGG
This sequence comes from uncultured Lachnospiraceae bacterium, assembly GCA_964632665.1. Classification (GTDB taxonomy): domain Bacteria; phylum Bacillota; class Clostridia; order UBA1381; family UBA1381; genus RGIG9115. The sequence continues at coordinate 1,089 of CAZWCO010000037.1, forward strand.
ACAATACCGTAGCAGACGATAACGATGACGCAGAGGCGGGAATGTATATGCTTGCAGAGGTAGACCTCTCAGGCGATGAATACGGCGCAATAGCCCGTAAATACATCCGTAAATATAATCTTGAATCGGTAGATTTCCTTGTAAATGCGCCGATAGGCTATGCAAACGGCTATGTTGACAATAAATTTGGTAAGGGTACATACGCAGTCGACACAACGATTGATTACTATGCATCAGAAGTTAATATGACTGCGACTCTTGCCCAGCTTGACAGTGATGGTGAGGAGATAAAATCAAAAACAACCGATGTAACCCTTACCGAAACATCAACTGTAAGCGTAGCGCTTGACATAACAGAGACGGATGGTACATATCTTCTATACACGCTTAAAAACAAAACAACGGACGAGGTGTTACTGACAAAAACAATAAACCCGTACGATATGACGGTAATAGAAAAGGCGGTAATGCTTTCCCCCACAACAGACGATGTAGAGATTGGCGACTTCTGTGTAAAGAACAACTCAGATGCAACAGTTTATATGCATATTAACGGCGAGAGCATAGAGCTTGACGCCGGTGAGGAGTATGTAACGGAACCGAGAATATTTGTTGAGTTTGGCGCTGACAAGACAGCAAGAATATATTCAAATAACGTTTATGGCAGCATTGTAGCGGCATCGTATGCCGACAATGGAGCATTTATAGAAGCGTCAGAGGGAGGTAGTGAAGCTGCGGTATCCTATGATGGTGCGTCAAAGGTAAAGGGAATGCTCTTAAATAGCCTTTCAAGCCTGAAACCGCTAACAAAATCGCTTGATATAAACATCAAAACACCTGCTGTCCCCACAATCGCATGCTGGGGCGACAGCTTAACATATGGATATGGAAGCACAGACAATGCAACAAAATCATATCCGGCAGTACTTTCAAGTCTTACAGGTGGCACAGTCTATAATATGGGTATTGGCGGCGAGACTGCAACAACGATTGCGGCTCGTCAGGGTGTACTTGATATAGTTATAACAGAGGACTTTGTTATTCCGTCAGAGGGCATAGTTGATATTGCGTTTATGGGCTCAAACGGTGGTACAGTAGTTCCCAGAAACATAGCCCTTGCAGGCTGGAACTCGTGCGAAATTGCAGGCGTCAAGGGCACGCTTTCTGCAGGTGTATACGCTCCAAGCGGAAAACAGTATCTTGCGTATGCCACATTTACAAGGTCAGAAAAAGGTACCCCCATAAAAGTAAAGGCAGGGGAGACGATATCCGTTGCGGCACATGATGTGATAGGTGATATTAACATCATATTCTCCGGTACAAACGGTGGTTGGTCAGATACAAATGAATCTGCAACTACGAGTATGTCATCAGCCAACAAGGCAAACGAGATAAAATCCCTTGTAGATTTACTTGAAATGCAGGGTAAAAGGTCAAATAACCCTGATAAATACATCATAATAGGTCTTGCACGTGGCACAAAGAGCGATTGGCAGGATCTTACCGATGCAATGAGTGAGCGTTTTGGCGATAAGTTTATTGACCTTCGCTCAGAGCTTTCAAAGGAAGATGTGCTCACAGAAGCGGGAATAACTCCGACAAGTGCAGATCTTGCTGCAATCGCAAACGGTGAAGTCCCACCGTCACTCCGAACTGATGAATTACACTTTACTGATGCAGGCTACAACAAAATAGCCGAACTGATATATAATAAGCTCAAAGAGCTTGGATATATAATATAAAATTAAAAGGAAGATAATTTAAATGAGTTATAAACAACAAATGGATTTTGCAATATGTAAAACACGTGAAAATATGAAAATATTCAAATACGCTTTTCCAATGTCCCAAAGTACCAACTACAACTATCGTCCGGAGGCGTGCATAGAGTGGACAAGCGGATTTTTTTCCGGGATGGAAATGCTGGCGTATGAATATACAAAAGACGAGGCTTTCCTGAAAAGTGCAAAATTTCATGCAGAAATTTTCAGACACAAAATTGACAACAAAATAGAAGTAGACCATCACGATATGGGATTTTTATATTCACTTGCCTGTGTATCCATATATAAGCTTACAGGCGATGAATTTGCAAAGGAAACGGCACTTCTTGCAGCAGATCAGCTTATCACGCGCTTTAACCCCATTGGAAAATTTATTCGGGCATGGGGAGATATGAAGGATGAATCTAAAAACAGACTTATTATTGATTGTCTTTTAAACATACCCCTGCTCTACTGGGCAGCAGAGGTGACAGGAGAGACCAGATATAAGGATGTTGCAGACACCCACCTTAACACAACAATAAATGTTATTATAAGGGAAAACAATACAACACATCATACATATTTCTTTGACCTTGAAACCGGAGCTCCACTTCGTGGAGAGACTGCACAGGGACGGTCGGATGATTCCTGCTGGGCGAGAGGACAGACGTGGGGTATATATGGTGCAGCTCTTGCTTATCATTATACAGGTGATGAAAGACTTCCTGACTTCTTCCGCCGTGTAACAAGTGAGTTTATAAAGAGGCTTCCGAAAGACTTCGTTCCGTATTGGGATATGGATTTCACAGATGGCAGCAACGAGCCGAGAGACACATCGTCAGCGGCTATTGCATGCTGTGGTATACTTGAAATGAGTAAATATACAGATTGCTCGGAGTATTTACCGTATGTTGATAAAATGATGAAATCCCTTGCAGAAAATTACACATCAACAAGACTTGATTTTGAGTCCAATGTAATTCTTACAGACGGCATGTACGCAAGAACACAGGGGCATGAGCCAGAGGGTACAATTTTCGGTGATTATTTCTATATGGAAGCATTAATGAGATTGATAAATAAGGATTGGAAAATGTACTGGTAAAGAGTGCGGCACGGATATAATATCCGTGCCGTAGTTTGTTTTATACTATTAAAACAGTTGACAGAAAGGACGTAGAATGGTATAATTTTCTGTAAGCATACACATTAAGAGAGGAAGAATTATTTTGAAATTGCCAGAGACATCAAAACAAATATTAAGACTTCGCCCGGCATTTAAGGATTACATCTGGGGCGGCACAAAACTAAACGATAAATATAACAAAAACAGCGGCTTTAACAAGACAGCAGAAAGCTGGGAGCTTAGTGTACATCCGGACGGCATGAGTGTTATTTCAGGCGGCGTGCATGACGGAATTTCACTTGCAGATTACATAAAATCAAATCCTCATGTTCTTGGAACAAACAGGAAAAGTGATGAGCTTCCCATATTGATAAAGCTTATTGATGCAGAGGATAATTTAAGTGTTCAGGTGCACCCTGATGATAAACAAGCCCATGAGCTTGAAGGTCAGAATGGTAAAACAGAAATGTGGTACGTTATTGACGCAGAAAAAGACGCAAAAATTATTTACGGACTAAAAAACACCATAACTAAGGAACAGTTAAAAAATTCTATATCCAACAACACCGTTATGGAGCATCTGGACTCGGTGGACTCAAAAAAAGGTGATATATTTTTTGTAGAAGCAGGTACAATCCATGCAATTGGAAAAGGTAATCTTATTGCAGAAATACAGCAAAATTCCAATGTTACTTACAGACTTTATGACTATGACAGACGTGATAAAAAGGGCAATCCCCGTGAGCTTCACATAGAAAAGGGTGTCATGGCGGCAGATACAAAATGCACCGTTAAAAAGGAAATTCCTTGTTGCAGCGACAATACAAGACTTATTGCTTCCTGTGAGTACTTTGCTGTTAAGGAAGCAGTTGTAGACGGTGTTTTCTGCGGCAAGTGCCATAAGGAAAGCTATCAGGCATTGCTCGTGGCAGAGGGCAGCCTTGAGCTTTTAACAGATGAGAACAGTGAAATTTTAAATGCAGGCGAAACTGTATTTTTGCCTGCCGGTTTTGGTGAGTACACCTTAAAAGGCAGAGGCAAGGTATTAATAACGGAAAATCCTCCGAGATATTTTGTAGGAATGGACCTTGGCGGCACTAATATTGCCTCTGCGGTAGTGGATGAATTTGGTGTAATCTACGGAAGAAGCAAAAGAAAAACAAATATGCCCCGTTCATATGAAGAAATATTTGACGACATGATAGAGTGTGCAAAGGAATCAGCTGCAAAAAGCGGCATTTCGTGGGAAGCCATAGAAAGTGTCGGAATAGGTTGCCCGGGCGCAATAAACAAGGAAAACGGAAATGTAGATTTTTCAAACAATCTTGATTTTTATGATGTTCCTATTACCGAGTACATGGAAAATAAGCTTGGTAAAAAGATATACGTAGAAAATGATGCAAACTGTGCCGCGTGGGGAGAATTTGTAGCAGGAAGCGGTCAAAATACCGGGAACATGATTTTAATTACTTTAGGAACAGGTGTTGGAAGCGGCATAATAAATGACGGGCATCTGTTTAGAGGTGCTTTTGACACAGGTGCAGAGCTTGGACATATGGTTATAATTGCAGACGGAGAAGAGTGTACATGCGGACGCAGAGGCTGTCTTGAAGCATATGCATCAGCAACGGCTCTTATTAGTCAAACGAAAAAAGCAATGTCAGCAAATCCAAAATGTGATATGTGGGACATTGCTGATGGCGATATAAATAATGTTAACGGAAAGACGGTATTTGCGGCAAAGGACGAAGTTGCAAGGAATGTAATCAAACAATATCTTGAGTATCTTGCTGAGGGCGTTGTGAACATTGCCAACATGTTTCAGCCGGAGGTAATAAGTATCGGCGGCGGAATTTCAGGTGCAGGGGATATAATAATCGAGCCCTTAAATGACGCAATAAAAACAAGAGCCTTTGCACGCTTCGGGAAAAGACATACTCAGGTAAAGATTGCAACCCTTGGTAATGACGCGGGTATAATCGGCGCCGCACTTTTGTGGCGTAATGAAGAATAAGGAATGTAAGCCTGTATATTTGACATAATATGTATATAAGCAAATTTTAAAAGGGGACGAAAAGATTATGATTGCTGTGCCGGGTGTAGCTGTGCTGTGCACTTTAATATATTTATATTTTGCATACTTTCTTATTAACAGTAAATCCGGCGAATGTGCTCCAAAAACACATGTAGGTGGTTTTGTTCTTGTGTTTGGAGGCTCCTTTTTGTTGCAGGCTGCCCTTGGTATACTTTACTATGGACATGGAACAGACATGAACTGTTTTTCTGCCTGGTCTGACATGGTATACTCAGGTGGATTTGGTAACTTTTACAGGTCAGACGCATTTACGGATTATCCGCCGGGATATATGTATGTTTTATACGTTCTTGGATTTCTTAGAAGTTTAATTGGGCAAGGCACTCTTTTGTTAAAGCTTCCTGCGATTTGTTCAAATGTATTGCTTGGAATTTTAGCATATGCAATAGCAAAAAAGCGATTTGACGAAAAGTCATCTCTTATACTTGGCGGCTTTCTTGCATTTTCTCCTGTTCTTGCTTTGAACAGCGCCCTTTGGGGACAAGTGGATAGCGTGTATACCTTGGTCCTTGTATGCTCTATATTGCTCGTTTATTCAAAAAAACTTATCCCTGCATATTTTATTTTTGCTCTGGCAATTTTTATAAAGCCTCAGGCGCTTATTTATTCTCCTGTGCTTTTGTTTGCTATATGGGAAAATGTATTTCGTGAATTTGATTTAAGAAAGCTTTTGTATCACTTACTTTCAGGAATTTTAGCAATACTTATGATTGTTTTTCTTTCTGTACCCTTTGGTATAGAAGAAACTGTAAGTCAATATATTGCAACACTTTCATCATACAAGTATGCAACTGTTAATGCATTTAATCTGTACGGCGCACTTGGACTTAACTGGTATGGATTGAACTCATTTCTGACCTGTGTGGGATACATTTTTGTAATATTTACAGTTTTATTTCTGTTGCATCTTTATATTCAGGGAAACAGAAACTGGTTTTTTATGGCAGGCGTTCTTGCTTTTTCAGTGTACATGCTGTCTGTGAAAATGCATGAGCGGTATGCATTTCCGGCAGTTGTATTTTTCCTTTTTGCATACTTAAAAAAGCCGCAAAAAGCAAGTATGCTCCTCTTTTTACTCACATCCTTTTCACAGCTTGTTAATACAGCATGGGTTTTGTTTGTGTACGAGCAAAATATAAATTATTACGCAAAAAGTCCTTTTATAGTTGTATTTTCAATCATAAATCTTTTAATTTTAGGTGTAATGGTAGTTTGTGCATGTAAATTAAAGGACGGGGAGGACATATATGAAAAGGACAGAGAAATAACCTGTCGTCCCTTTAAAAGTCGGACACTTCCGTCTCTGTCAAAAACAGACTTAATGTTGATATGTATTCTTACTGCAGTATACGGAGTTGTTTCTTTTATAAATCTTGGCTCCTTGAAAGCCCCGGAAACTTATATAGACATAGCTAAGGAAACTGTATCAGTTGATTTCCCATCAACGCAATATATACAAAAAATAGCAGTTTATCCATCCTGCAACGACATTAACGAGGAACGCACCTTAAACCTTTCATATATAGATGAAAGTGGAGAGGAAGTAACAAAAATACTTACGGATCTTAGTGTTTTTGCATGGAATTTTATTGACCTTGATAAAGAGATTACAAGCCTGTCATTTTCATCAGACCATGAACGGCTGATGCTTATGGAAGCGGCTGTGTTCTCGGATGATGGTTTAATCTCCGTAACCTCGGACAATAACCTTTTTGACGAACAAAATCTTGTCCCTGAGCGGAAAACCTATAAAAACAGTACCTATTTCGATGAAATATATCATGCGCGTACAGGCTATGAATTTCTTCACGGATTTAACGTATATGAGTGGACGCATCCACCTCTTGGTAAGGTTTTCATCGCCCTTGGCATAAAGCTCTTTGGTATGAATACATTCGGGTGGAGATTTATAGGAAACCTTTTTGGAATTATGATGGTGCCTGTTATGTATGTCTTTTCCAAAAAGCTATTCAGGAAAACTCATCTTGCGTTTTTCACTACCCTGATTTTTACCTTTGATTTCATGCATTTTGTGCAGACAAGAATTGCTACGATTGATGTATACGTAACGTTTTTTATAATGCTTATGTATTTGTTTATGTACAAATTTTATCAGTCAGGGTTGTACGATAAACCTTTTTCAAAAACAGCCATGCCACTTGTACTTACAGGAGTTTGCTTTGGACTTGGAACAGCAAGCAAGTGGACTGCTATTTACGCCTGCTGTGGAATAGCACTTATTTTCTTTATAAAAATTTATCAGATGTACAATGAATATTATTATATGGAAACACTTCCGTTTAAAAGTAATTTTATAAAGATATGCGGAGTGTGCGTAGGTGCGTTTATCATTGCACCGGTTATTATATATGCTCTTTCGTATATACCTTACCTTACAACCGAAAACACGGACGGAATAAGAACAATTATAGAAAACCAAAAAGATATTTTTATATACCATTCAAGAACAGTTCTTGATTCGGAGCATCCGTTTTCATCCAAGTGGTTTACATGGCCGCTTATGCTACGACCAATATGGTATTATTCGGGAGAGGTAAGTGAAACAGTTAAAGAGGGAATAAGTGCTTTCGGAAACCCGGCAGTATGGTGGGTAGGAATACCGGCATTTTTATACAACATATACCTAGCTTTTGTAAAAGGTGACAGAAAGGCAATATATTTGATTATAGGCTACCTTGCGTGTCTGCTTCCATGGGTGCCTGTGGAGAGGACAACATATATTTACCATTATTTCCCCTGTGTACCCTTTGTGTGCCTTATGACAGGTCACAGCTTTGAAAAGCTTTATTACAAAAATCCACGCCTTGAAAAACGTATTTTTGCAATATATTCAATTGTTGTTATAGGACTTTTTATTTTCTTTTATCCCATACTTTCTGGAGCACCTGTAAATGAGGAGTTTGTTCATAGGTTTATGGAATGGTTTGACGGTTGGGTATTCATTTAAGAGAGGGGTGTTATGCCTTTGCACATACCTGAATATGTAAATGCGCTTCTTTTAAGCCTTGAAGAAAACGGC
>CAZWCO010000038.1:0-9001 GCA_964632665.1 uncultured Lachnospiraceae bacterium
ATAATCTGGTATGTTTCCTGACCTTTTCCCGCAAGGATAATTACATCATCTGCCTTTGCGTTGTCCAGCACATAATGTATTGCCTCACGTCTGTCAGGAATTACTACATACTCGCCGCCGGTTTCTTTTATTCCCTGTTCTATCATTTCTATTATTTTGAGAGGGTCCTCTGTACGTGGATTATCAGAGGTTATAACGGAGAAGTCGGAAAGTTTTCCCGAAACCTCGCCCATTGGTGCTCTTTTTGTATTATCCCTGTCACCGCCACAGCCAAAAAGGGTTATTACTCTGCCCTTTCCAACGCTTTTCATGGCGCGGATTATATTTTCAAGTCCGTCAGGGGTATGCGCGTAGTCTATTATAACTGTATACTCTGTATCTGTGGGGACAACCTCTACACGCCCGAGAACTCCAACAGCCGAACCAAGTCCCTTGGAAATTGTATCCATATCAATACCAAGCTCAAGAGCCGCACATATTGCACTCAAGGCATTGTACACGCTAAAGGTGCCCGGTATACAAAGGAACATGGGATAGTCCGAGCCTTTATACGTAACCGTAAAGTTTACACCTCTTGGTGTTATTTTTATATCCTTTGCCTGCACATCAGAGGTTTCTTTAATTCCGTATGTGATAACATTATCGCCACTGTGAAGCTCACGGATTTGCTTTCCGTATTCGTCATCAATATTAATTGCCCCATACGCTGCATGGTCAAAAAGCTTTGCCTTTGCCGCCATGTAATTACGCATGGTTTTATGAAAATCAAGATGGTCACGTGTGAGATTGGTAAACACACCCACATCAAACTCACAGCCCCGCACTCTGCTTAGTTCAAGGGCATGGCTTGAAACCTCCATTACAACATACTCTGCTCCAACCTCTCTCATTTCTGCAAAGATTTTTTGCAGCTCCAGAGAGTTTGGAGTTGTAGGAGTAGTGCTTTTTGTAAGGAGCACCTTATCGCCGATTATATTCTGATTAGTGCCGATTATTCCAACCTGAGCTCCTGTCTGGGCAAGAATACTTTTTACAAGATATGTGACAGTTGTTTTTCCGTTAGTGCCGGTAACACCTATAAGCTTAAAGCTTTTTGAGGGGTTTCCGTAATATGCACAGGACATATCTGCAAGAGTCTTACGTGTGTCATTTACATAGCACACAGGGACGGGTGCATCTACCTTGTTTTCTGCAACTATAAGCGCCGCACCCTTTTCAACTGCCGCATCAACATACTTATGACCGTCTGTTTCAAATCCGGTAATGCAGACAAAAGCATAACCCGGAAGTACCTGTCTTGAGTCATAGGCTATTCCCGTTATTTCCATATCCTGTATGGTATTATCCCATTCTTTTGCGAGAAGTAGACTGGCAAGCATTTGGTCTGCATCTCCTTTTCCTGTTTTAGTCACTTGCAGAGTGCCTGAACTGTACTCCTATTACCGTTCCCGGTGGAACCTCTGTTCCCGGAGTTATACTCTGCTTTACGGCGAATGCGCCTCCCGTTGAAATCTGTCCTGCACCTATTGTTTCAAAGTTAAGATTATAATCACGCAGGAGATTTCGTGCGTTGGCTATGGTTTCACCCGTAACATCCGGCACCTTCACCATTTTAATTTCTGTATCCTCGTTTGTGTAAAGCAGGACTATGGAGCCCTTGCTTAGCTGCATTCCCGGCTTTGGAAGCTGTTCGGTAACTGTTGTACCCTTACCTGAAACCTTAACCTTAAAGCCAAGATTTTGAAGATCCTCTTTTGCATCCGCAAGATTCATATCTCTTACGTCCTGAATAACTGCTCTTGAATCTGTATCCGCCGCATCTATCTGTCTTTCAACACCAAGATATTCCAGGGTGTCTTCTATGATTGCTCCGGCTACCGGCGCAGCAATTGTGCCGCCGAACTTGTTTGCAACCTGTGGCTCGTCTAGCATTATAAGACAAATTACCTGCGGGTCGTCTGCGGGTGCAAAACCGATAAATGACGCAATTCTCTTTGTTCCTGAACGGTCACCCTTCTGGGATGTACCTGTTTTTCCGCCTATTCTGTAACCCTCTATATATGCGTTTTTACCTGTTCCGTCTGCTGCTGATACAACCTGTTCAAGTATCTCACGCATTTTTGCTGAGGTTTCCTCGGAAATAACCTTATTAACTACCTCTGTCTGATAGCTTTTTATAACACCTGTATCGTTCCTGATTTCCTTTACAATTTGAGGCTTTAAAAGATTTCCGCCGTTTACAACTGCAGAAACTGCTGTTATAAGCTGTATGGGCGTTACGTTAAAGCCCTGACCGAAGGAGCTTGTTGCAATATCAGTATCGCTAAGCTTTTCTTTATCATAGAACACACCCTTTGCCTCGCCTACAAGCTCTATGCCTGTACGGCGTGTAAGTCCAAACGCCTCAAAGTATTCCTTAAACTTTTCTGAGCCAAGCTTAAGTCCTGTTTCCATAAAGCACACATTACAGGAGTGCTTTACACCCTCAAGGAAGGTCTGGGCGCCGTGACCTGATGACACGTGACAGTGTATATCATATGTACCAAGCTTTTTTGAGCCTCCGCAAACAAACGGAGTTTCAAGGTTTACAACATTTTCTTCAAGTGCTGCCGCCGCTGTTATTATTTTAAAGGTAGAGCCCGGCTCGTATGCATCGGATATAGCTTTATTTCGCCACATCTTGTTACGCATTGCAACCGTTCTTTCGTCAAACAGCTCTTCCCTCTGCTCCATTGTCATAAGGGAAAAATCTATTTTCTTTTCTTCATCATCTTCATCATCGTACGTAGTTTTCTTTTTTGTATTTGAGCTGTCCTCATCTTCAAGAAGTGAGAAAAGCTTTTTCTGGTCGTTCTTTGTCATGTAATGGTCAAGAATTTCTGACTCATATTCAAAATCAACGCTGAACTTTTCAAATCTTGAAACATCATAAGGCTCATTTGCATCAAAATCCGGCTTTGTGGACATGGCAAGAATTTCACCTGTTTTTGGGTTCATTACTATGCCTGCCGCGCCTTCCTTAAGCTCACATTCCCCTACTGCCGTTTCAAGATATTTTTCCAGGTAATGCTGGATTGTTTCGTCAATTGTAAGAACTACATCTGCTCCCTTTGCAGAGGATGAATACGCCTCATACTGTTGGTCTTCCAGGGTAGTTCCTGAAGCATTTTGTGCCGTAACAACGCTTCCGTCCTTGCCGGAGAGTACATCGTCAAAGGTAAGCTCTATACCCTGTATACCGTTGTTATCATAGCCTGTAAAACCAAGTATGCCCGGTGCAACATTATATGAATAATATCTTTTTGAGTCCTCCTCAAAGGTTATAGGCTTAAAAATTTTGGACTTGTCATTACCATCAGTTTTGCCGTCGCCGTCTGCGTCCTTTGGAGTTTTAAGAGCTTTTACCTGCTCTACCTCCTCAATTGAAAGTCTTTTTTTAATAACCTGGTATCTGTTCTCTTTTGTAAGAAGCTTATAAATTCTGTCGTAATCCATATCAAGTACAACAGAAAGCTTATCTGCAATATATTCTGCCTCTTCGTTTGTTCCTGTGTTTTTATCTATATCCTGAGGATTACATATGAGCGTGCTTACAGTTGCACTTTCTGCAAGTGCTTTTCCGTTTCTGTCATATATACTTCCTCTGGCGGCGATTACGTTTGTGGCGCCAGTTTGTTGGCGCTCAACTGCCGCACGCATTTCGCTGCCGCGTATAATCTGCCAATAACCAACCCTTAAAATCAAAGCAAGAAGAACGGTTACCACTATGGTAAACATTATTCTTGCACGTTTTTTTATTAATGTTAATGGTAAAATGTTAAAGCACCCCGCTTTCTGCCAAAAATTATAATGCTCCTGTTATTCTATGCCAAACAGCTCCTTGATATTCTCTTTAAGCTTGCCTGCAAAGGTTTTAACATCATTTCCGGCACCTTCTACGTCTCCTGCCGTAACCTCTGAAATATCGTCTTTATCTACATTTACATATATAATTTGATAGGATTCGGGTCTTTGCATTCCAAGTCTTGTTGTTGCTATTTCCTCTACTTCACTAAGGTCTATGCTTTGCTCCATTTCAAAAATTCTCTGACTTGTATATGCACGCATGCTGTCAAGCTCGTTGTTTAAGCGCTTAATCTCACCCGCTGTTTCGTTTACTGCAACATACTTTGAAATCATAAAGGCAGCAGAAAATGCTATTATAACCATATATACAATTCTAAGCAATGTAAGCTTTCTATGTAACATTTCTCTTCTGTCCTTTTCAACCTTTTTTACCGTTTGTGCTTTATGTACAGGTGCTGCAGCCTGAGTGTAATATGCCCTGCGGCTTCCGTAAGCATAGCCTCTTTGCAAATTTCCTTTTTGCGCGGGAGCTGCACTATATGAGCCATAGTATGATGGTCTCCTGCCTGTATTATTAACTTTTATGGGGCGTGTAACCGCATCATTTTTGTATGCGAGATTTCCGTTTACCATAATCCCTTTTATCCTTTCAAATCTTCTCTATAATCCTCAGTTTTGCACTTCTCGAACGTGAGTTTGCCTCCTGCTCCTCTTTTGAGGGGAGCACGGGTTTTCTTGTAATAGCTTTGCACAATGCCTTATGACCGCATACGCACACGGGAAATTCCTTTGGACAAATGCAATCTGTGCATAGGTCTTTAAATGTGTTTTTTACAATTCTGTCTTCTAATGAATGGAATGTGATAATTGAAAGTCTGCCGCCGGGCTTTAAAACATCTGCAAAATCACGGATTGCTTGTTCAAGTATTCTAAGCTCTCCGTTTACCTCTATGCGAATTGCCTGAAAAACTCTTTTTGCCGGATGTCCGCCATCAAGGCGTGCAGCTTTTGGAATTGCACTTTCTATTATTTTTACAAGCTCGCCTGTGGTTGAAACAGGTCCTTGTTCTCTTTCGCGACATATAAACTCGGCAATGCGCTTTGACCACCTTTCCTCTCCGTAGCTGTAAAAAATCTTTGTAAGCTTTTCCTCCGGATAGGTATTAACCACCTGAAATGCAGAAAGCTCTTCCGCGCGGTTCATTCTCATGTCAAGGGGCGCATCATGCATGTAGCTGAAGCCTCTTGATGCCTCATCAAGCTGATATGAGCTTACGCCAAGGTCAAGCACCGCACCGTCAATTTCCTTTATTTCAAGGCTTTCAAGCACATTTTTAATATTGCTGAAATTGCTGTGAACAGGTATAAATCTTTCTTTAAATCTTTCAAGACGTTTACCTGCAGCTTTATGTGCGTCCGTGTCCTGATCTATTCCTATAACCTTTATTCCCGGTTGTAATGACAAAATAGCTTCTGTGTGTCCGCCGCCGCCAAGTGTTCCGTCAGCATATATTCCGCCATTTTTAACGCATAGTGATGAAACAGTTTCTTCAAGCAAAACCGACACATGAGCAAATTCCAAGAAATTACCTCCTATCAGATTATAAGACCAAATCTTTCAATTCCTTCTAATATAAGTGTCTCTGAAAGCTGTGCATTGTACTTATCCCATTCTTCCTTGGACCATATTTCAAGACGGGTGTTTACACCAACTAAAACTATGTCCTTTGTAAGTCCTGCAAAGTCGCAAAGTCTTTTTCCCGGCGATATTCTTCCCTGCTTGTCTACATCACAGCTTGTTGCTGTTCCAAAGAAAATTCTCACAAACGCAGCAGCGTTTTTATCGTATGTAACAGGCAGTCCCCGAAGCTTCTCGGACAGAACTCCCCACTCCTCCTCTGTATACAGATGAAGGCATTTTTCTGCCGGCGAACGTGTAATATAAACACAACCGCCAACTGCTTCACGTACCTTTGCCGGCAAAATTATTCTGCCGCGGTCGTCAAGCTGTCTTTCATATTCATCAACAAAATATGTGCCCATACCCTTACGTTCACCTCCAACGGAATGTTTTTAGTGGAAAAACGCTCCAAAACGCTCCCATTCACTCCACCATAAATACATTTTACTCCATTTTTATGAAAAACGCAAGTGTTTTTTAAAAGTTTTTTTCAAAATCTTTATTTTTTTATTATTTTCTTGTAATCTTTGTAAAAATATATTATAATTGTTTCTGTGGACAAACTATATATGCCACCAATATTACAAAATGAACACAATATGTTGGGTTTAAAACTATTGTATCACAACTTTGTTACTTTGTGAAGTCTTTTTTTAAAATTTCTTTTCAGAAATATTACAAAGTTTTTTGTAACATTTATATAAATTTGGGAGGTTTCAACAAATGGATAAAATTTTTGCTGTTTTGAAGGAAGAATTTGCCTTGAAAGAGGAGCAGATTTCAAATGTGGTTGCTCTTATTGACGAGGGAAATACCATTCCGTTTATTGCCCGTTACAGAAAGGAAAAAACAGGCGGAATGACAGACGAGGTGCTTCGTGATTTTTACGACAGACTTACGTACCTTCGTAACCTTGAGGAGAAAAAGGCGGAGATTACAAGGCTTATTGACGAGCAGGGTAATCTTACAGAGGAAATTCTGGAAAGTATAAACAAGGCAAGCACAATGACAGAGCTTGAGGATATTTACAGACCTTTCCGTCCCAAACGCCGCACACGTGCTTCAATTGCTAAAGAAAAAGGTCTTGAGCCTCTGGCACAGCTTATTATGGAGCAAAAGGACGATGTTGATGTACAGGCTGCGGCAGCTGGCTATATTAATGAAGAAAAAGGCGTGGAAACAGCCGAAGATGCCATAGCCGGCGCATGCGACATTATTGCAGAGCAGGTTTCCGATGAACCGGAATACAGAAAAATTATACGTGAGCTTACAACCCATAACGGTATAATTGTAACAAAGGCAGCAAAGGACGAGGAAAGCGTGTACAACATGTACTACGAGTTCAGCGAAAAGGCGTCAAAGATTGCAAATCACAGACTCCTTGCAATCAACCGCGGCGAAAAGGAAGGCTTTTTAAAGGTAAGTCTTGAAATGGACGAGGAAATCATTTTCCGTTATCTTTTAGGAAAGACAGTAAAGGGTACTTCAGCGTCCAGTGAGCTTGTAGAAGCAGCTGTTCGTGACAGCTACACAAGACTTATAGAGCCATCTGTTACAACTGAAATAAGAAACACCCTTACAGAAGCGGCACAGGAGGCGTCTATAAAGGTGTTCAGCAAAAACCTTTCAGGACTTTTATTGCAGCCACCTGTAAAAGGAAAGGTTGTACTTGGCGTTGACCCGGGTTACAGAACAGGCTGTAAGCTTGCCGTTGTGGACGAAACAGGGAAGGTCCTCGACACAGGTGTGGGATACTTTACACTTCCAAACCACGATAAAGAAAAGGCAAAGACTCTTATTAAGAGAATGATAACAGAAAACGCTGTAAGTCTTGTATCAATCGGTAACGGCACAGCGTCAAAGGAGTCGGAGATTTTTGTTTCAGAACTTATAAAGGAGCTTTCTTTCCCTGTTCATTATATGATGACAAACGAGGCAGGTGCGTCTGTGTATTCTGCGTCAAAGCTCGCAACAGAGGAGTTCCCCGAATACGATGTATCACTAAGAAGCGCCGTATCGATTGCACGAAGACTTCAGGACCCTCTTGCAGAGCTTGTTAAAATTGATCCCAAATCAATTGGTGTAGGACAGTACCAGCATGATATGAACCAAAAGCGTCTTGGTGAGGCTCTTGGAGGCGTTGTGGAAGCATGTGTTAACAGCGTGGGCGTTGACCTTAATACTGCGTCACCATCACTTCTTTCATACGTTGCGGGAATAAACAAGACCATTGCAAAAAATATAGAAAGTTATAGGAATGAAATAGGAAAGTTTTCAAGGCGCAAGGAGCTTTTAAAGGTGCCGAAGCTTGGAGCAAAGGCCTTTGAGCAATGTGCAGGATTCTTAAGAATTACAGACGGCACAGAGCCTCTTGACAACACCTCCGTACACCCTGAAAGCTACAATGCGGCTATGCTCTTACTTAAAAAGCTTGGATTTACAATGGATAACGTTTTAAAAGGAGAGCTTTCGGAGCTTAAGGATAAAATAAAGGCTTACGGCGCAGTACGTCTTGCAGAAGAGACAGGCGTTGGCGTACCAACACTTAACGACATTGCAGACAGTCTTTTAAAAAGAGGACGAGACCCAAGAGAAGAGCTTCCACAGCCGGTGCTTCGAAGTGACGTTATGGATATTAATGACCTTAAGCCCGGAATGGAGATGACAGGCACGGTCAGAAATGTAATTGACTTTGGTGCATTTGTTGACATTGGTGTGCACCAGGACGGACTAGTGCATATATCACAGATTTGCGACCGCTATATAAAGCATCCGTCAGAGGTGCTTAGTGTAGGTGATATTATAAAGGTAAAGATACTTGATGTTGACACAAAGAAAAACAGAATATCCCTTACATGCAAATTGTAAATTGTACTCCTAAAGTCAACACAAATCTAAATGGAATGGAATAAAAATAGTGCAGAATGGACGAAACAAAGTATTATGCGAAGTAAGACGCATAATACCTTGCCCGAAGGCGTATGCTTATACGCCGAGAGGTTTGTTGAGTTCATAATTCAATGGCACAAGAAAAAAGGAATCCGCAAACTGCGGATTCCCACAATAATTTATGAGATTTACCCCTTATAGATGCTCTCAAAAAATCGACAAATGCCATTGAATGGTCTGTGCATTTTTAAACATTCCCTCCATGAATTGGCAAAATATACAATCAACTAAGTCTGTTTCTGTTATATTAGACTTATTTGCACACAATTTAAATGTTTTTCTTGATTTTTTGCGACAAAAGTGGTATCATGAATGTATATGGGCCACTTTTTTGTGGTCGTTTCCGCTTACGCGGAAAAAAAATTTTTAGGAGGCGAAAAACCGATGGCGAGAAAAATGAAAACAATGGATGGTAACAATGCTGCGGCTTATGCATCATATGCCTTTACCGACGTTGCTGCTATTTATCCAATCACACCATCATCAAACATGGCGGAGGTTACAGACAAATGGTCTGCTTCCGGA
>CAZWCO010000039.1:0-8908 GCA_964632665.1 uncultured Lachnospiraceae bacterium
AATTCACCTGTTAATACATCAATCAGGCTAAACAAACTCCCATTGCTTGATATTTGCAGGCTTTGGCAGCATTTGTTTGAAACAGTAGTTTCGGTGAAGCACTTAATAAGCTTCAGGCAAAGGCATGTGAGAAGAATAAATTTTATATGAGCAAATAAATTTAAAGGACTGTTTCAAAATTGAAACAGTCCTTACTCTATGTTGTGCATGAATAGTTAATCTACTAAATAATCATCAACTTCTTTATCTCTTGCACAAAGCAACGGCTCCAGAATATGTTCGGTGCCCACATAACCTTGCTCCTTCTTAAACTCCTTGTAGTAGCTTAAGACAGACTTTGTCATCTCATGTATTTCTTCTGCCTTTGCTCTTGTAACCTTATCGGTTATTCTCACACGCATCAACTCTGCCGAAAGTATAATTGTCATAGCGTCTGTAAGCACTTCATCCTTATAAAGTTTTGGAAAATCTATCGCCTTTATACGCTTTATGAGTTTATTTACATACTCTATTATATTATCAATGTAATACTCGTTGTAAAGCTCTGTTACATCATAGAAGTTTGTCTTAATCTTCTGTGACAGGGGATGCTCAATCATACGTCTTAAAATCGAACCACATGCACTATACTCCGGCTCTAATAGATATGTATTTGCAAGGTCACAAATCTCTCTTGCCGCTTTCACGCCGCCGAATACATACTTATCAACATAATCCTGTGCATTGCGGACAAAATATGCCTTTGTCCAGCCTCCATGCTGCTTGTGACCTACATTCCACGCATACTGCGCACCTATCGCCGCAGGAACAAGCTCCCAGGTGTATGCCTCGCTGTTCCATGTAGTTACGCTGTATCCAAATGCGTTGTATTTTTGTGCAATCTCCGCACTTGACCTCATATTATTGATAGCATCGCGGAATCTGCCGGCAAATGTTCCATATGTTCCGCTATAAGTGATTGCAACGAAATTCATACCAAGTTCCTGTTTTGTACGGCAAAGCTCACCAATAAGATGGATATTCATCGCCTCATATCCCCATTCTCGCACAATTACACTCTTAGGGAGCATCGGGAAATATTTTGCTCTTTCTTCAGGTGAAAGGTCCTTGAACATATCTGTACATATAAACGAGTGCTTTCCATAGCGTTCCTTCACAAGCTCAAGTATCTCATTTGCATAGTCAACCATAACTTGCACTTTGCCCTTTTTATCACATATCTCCTTACATCATACATTTTACAGCCTTCCTCCTTTTTTCAATACAAAAAAGACGCACCAAAATAAACCTTAAAAGTTTATTTTGATACGTCTCCAAATCTCTGTATCAACGAAAGTATATCATATTTTTAATTATTTGTCAATACTTACATCCAAACTATAAATACCAAATACATTAAAGGAATAGTTATTACTGACAGAGTACTTGAAATCATTGCCATGGACGCTCCTGTTTCTGTCTCTCCTCCGAATGCAGCAGGATAAACAATTGTATTTAATCCCAGTGGCGCTGCAAATGCAATAAGTGCAAGTGTCATTATCTCGTCGGAAGTTCCAAAAACTTTCAAAACAAGCATTATACATGCAGGCAATACAATAAGTCTTAGAAGTGTTGCAATATATACTTTAACATTTGTAAGGAGCTTTTTGAAGTTATAACCTCCAATTACAACTCCGGCAAGTACCATTGCAACCGGTCCCTGACACTTTCCTGCATTATCAAGAGCAGAAATGACAAAATCGGGAATATAAGGTCTTAAATTTAAAAGTCCAATTGCCATGCCCACAACAAGCGCAATCAATGGTGGTTGTATAAGACCTTTTTTTAAGTTTTGTAATAGGCTTGCACCCTTGTCTTTTGGTATTAATATGTACATTCCCCATCCGGAGCATAAAATACCTACCAGGAACACGAACAAGCTGTATTTATAAAAGAAATCCGTTCCCCAGACACCAAGAATTATAAAATTACCCACATACCCATAGTTACCAAAGGTAAGGGCGTACTTGTAAATATTTCTTTGGTAAGAAGTTTCCTCGCCTCTTTTAACGAACAATCTTGATAAAGGGTAAGAAACAGCGATGGCGCAAAGAACGATTACGAGACCATAAAATATGAGCACATAATTTTCCTTAAAGCTTTGTACAGTACATTTTGTCATTTGCGTGAACAGAGAAAGTGCCGGAACAAAAATAAATGTTTCAAGCTTTGCCATGGTTTTATCAGAGTTTTCCGGCAGAATATTCTTCTTACGCAGGATAAATCCTACTGCTATAAGAGAAAACATCATGAGCATTTGTCTTAGTGTTAAATAAAAAATTTCCATTTTTATAGCTCCCCCGTTTATTGTCTTTTTTTGTAATAGTCTCCAAGGACAATTATATCGTTTATTTCTATTGAGTCCCTAACACGCTTGTTCTGAGCTTCTATATACTGTATGTCTGCCTCTGATGGATCATCCTCAGAAGGTACATAATACCTTTTATCATCCATCCAGCCCCAAGTCTCAAAAATTGCAAATCCCTTGTTTCCCGGATCAAGCACATCATTGCCGATGTATCTTCCGCTCCTGTCAAGTCCAAAAAGATTTACAATTGTTGGTGCCCAGTCTATTGTCATCATTGGTTTTGACACCTTTTGCGGCTTTATCCCCTCGGCATATATAAATGCAGGCACGTTATAGGAAAGCTTATTACCCTTCCATTTGTTTAGCTTTTCTTCATCAGAAACACCGTATGCAAAATGGTCTGTGTATCCGATAATAACAGTGTTTTCCAAAAGACCGTCCTTTTTAAGACGCTCCAGAAGCTGCCTGAAAAACTCGTCTGTATCTGCAGCAAGTATCTGCATGTTGTTTTTTTCTTCGTCTGTTTTTGGATTTATAAGGTTCGGTCGATATTCCTTTGCAAGCTCCAGCTTTGCGCTTTCACCTGTATATGGAAGATGTGCGGAGTAGGTTATGAAAAAACTGTAAAAAGGTGTTTTTTCCGTCATTTTATTATAGAGCTCATCACTTTTTAAAATATTACTGTCAAGCTCTGCTTCTGTTCCTGTTATTCCAAACTCTTCCAGGGAATGGTACTTTTCATAACCAAAGCTTTTGTGCATCATTCCACGGTTATAAAATTCCGGAGAATTATAATGAAAGGAATTTGTTACATACCCTTTCTCTTTAAAAAGACGTGCAATAGAATAAGGAAAGGTGTTGTTGCTGAAATTTGTTGCGGTAACAGCGGAAACAGGAGTAAAAAAACCTGTATTAAACGCAAATTCAGAACTGAACGTAAAGCCTACACCAAAAAACGGAGCGTTATAGTTTGTAAAATTAATTCCATCATTCATCATTTTATACAAGGTGGGAGTATGCTTTTTATCAATCGTCCATGTGTCCATACTCTCCATCATAACGGCAATAACATTTTTACCTTCAAAAAGCGCTGTATACTCGTTCACAGGGAGCTCGCCTTTAGACTCAAAATATTGTTCTATCCTGTCAAAATCCTCTTTACTGTACCGGTTATTGGGAAATACTGTTTTGAAAACATCTCGAAATGTAAACTGGTAAAAGCCCGACACTTCAAAGGATTTGTTTGAATCCTTGAATTGCTTATATACAACCCTCGGTCTGCGCCACGAATCCCATTGGTCTGTTGGCTCATGGTGAAGCTCCGGTTGCATGTACAGTCCTGTTAATACAAGAACAAGCACAGGTATAAGACCGGCTGCAACCTTTTCTTTTTTTCTTAAAACAGGTCGTTTCCACTTTATTAATCCTATAACAAGGGATAAAAGGGAAATACAAATGCAAATCATCACTTTTAAATCAATCATCTGAACAGCATAGTCAAGATAATTGGTGCCCTCTCCGGCAACTGTAATACTCTTTATCCAGAAGAACTGGTCGAATATTTTATAATATACACATTGACATAGGGACAAAACAATGAAGAATATTGAAATAAATGCAAAAACTATTTTACCAAGAGTTTTTGGAAATATAAATACACAAAAGCCTGTAATAGCACAAATCCACCCGATAGTAAATAATGCAGATACAACACTTACATAACCCTGATGGAAAACACCTTCTCCAAGCAAGTTGCCGAGCATACGCTCCGGAATTAAAAGAGCAATTATACAAAATAAAAGAAAATAATATTTCTTGAATATATCTAATACTCTGTTAAGAGTTTTATTCACAAGCTCACCTTCTGTTCCAAAATGGAATTTGTCTTAATTTTACCAAATTATTATATCAAAAACGCTCTTGCTCTTCAATGGTAATTTTAAATAATCTTGATTTTTATTGGAATGTGTTTTTAGCGAATACGTTACAAAAAAAGAGGATACCTTTCAGGCATCCTCTTTTTTGGTACGCCCAGAGGGATTCGAACCCCCGACCTTTTGGTTCGTAGCCAAACACTCTATCCAGCTGAGCTATGAGCGCATACTTACAACAATTGTCATTATACCAAAACATATGAGAAATGTCAACCTTTTTTAAAATAAAATATAGATTTTGTATTTTTAGTATAATATAATTGCCACAAAACATTATATTTTATTGCAAAATGAGGATGCATGTATTGCATCCTCATACATTGATTATTTTAAATATTCCTCTGCTATATTTACAAAAAGTCTGCAACCAATCATTAGCGCCTTCTTATCAGGCAGCATTTTTGCGTTATGAAGAGGATACCCTCCGTCTACACCAAACCGGAAATATGAGGACGGTGCTTTTTCTGCAAAATATGCAAAATCGTCACCTATCATAAGACTTTTTTCAAGTTCCTTTATGAGTGTTATTCCATCGGTTTTGTTTGCAACCTCAATAACAAGATTGTTCATGTTCTCATCATTAATAGTAGGAGGATAACGATCATAATATGTAAATTCTGCTTCTCCATCACTATCCTTACATACCCTATAAACAGTTTCCTCTATTTTGTCCTTTAACTCCCATCTCGTCTGGGTATCTACTGCTCTTACTGTTCCTGTTATTGTTACAAAATCCGGAATTATATTATCTGCAGTTCCACCATGGCATGTGCATACCGATAAAAGACATTCTCTATCCCCGAAATATTTTTCTTTTAACTGTGAAAGCTCTGCTATAACCTTTGCTGCAATAACTACGGGATTAATACATTTTTGTGGCTCCGCTCCATGACCACCCCTGCCTTTTACAATTATTTCGAAATTGTCAGGGGTAGCTGTTATGCCTTTATGCTTGTACAAAATTGTTCCTGTTTTTTCAAGAGGGTCTATGTGCATGGCTACGGCTGCAGTTATGCCATCTGCCGCACCCTTTTGTATCATAGGCTCTGCGCCGCCCTCTCCCTCTTCTGCCGGCTGGAACAAAACACGTACTGTTCCTGAAAACATATCCTTGTTTTCTGCGAGCACCTTTGCCGCATATAAAAGACAGGTCATGTGAACATCATGTCCACAGGCATGCATTACTCCCTTGTGCTTTGATTTGTACGGTGCATCTGTAAGCTCTGTTACAGGAAGTGCATCAATATCCGCACGAATCAAGAGAATTTTGCCGTTGTCCTCTTTTCCTTTAATATCTGCGTAAACTCCTGTCTCAAGACACGGTATAGGAGAAAGTCCTATTTTTTTCAGAAAATCGGTTATATATGCACATGTTTTATACTCCTGAAATTCTATTTCAGGGATGGTGTGCAAATACTCGTAAGTTTCAATTACATCATGTTGATTAAAGCTATAAATCATTTTATCACCTTATTTTATCATTTCTTCAAATTCGTCTTCCGATATTACTTTTATTCCAAGTGCCTCTGCCTTTGCAAGCTTGCTTCCTGCCTCTGCACCTGCAAGAACAACAGAGGTTTTTTTGGATACTGAGCCTGAGGTTTTACCACCAAGCTTTTCTATTATTTCAGAAGCTTCATTTCTTGTAAATTTTGAAAGCGTTCCTGTAAGAACAAATGTTTGTCCTTCAAATCTGCTGTCTTCCTTTGTTTCTTCCTCCCTGCAGTCCACACCGCCAGAAATTAACTTTTCTATAAACTCTATGTTTCTTGTGTTGTTAAGGAAGTCTGAAATAGAGTCAGCCATTATATCGCCTATATCATCAAGTAAAACAAGCTCTTCCTTTTCTGCCTTTAAAAATCCATCCACTGTCTTATATTTTTTTGCAAGGACTTTTGCGGCTTTTTCGCCTACGTGGCGTATTCCAAGACCGCATATTAGCCTGTGAAGCGGATTTGTGCGTGATTTATCTATTGCACTAAGCAAATTACTTTCTGACTTGTCACCCATCTTATCAAGTCCTGAAACTGAACCAGGCTTTAAATAATATAAATCTGCCGCGTCAGAAATAACTGCATGTTCTACCATCTGTTCCACAAGCGCCGGTCCAAGACCGTCTATATCCATTGCAGGCTTTGATACAAAATGGATTATATTACGAAGCTGCTGCGCAGGGCAAAGTCTGCTTACACATCTGTATGCAGCCTCCCCCTCTTCTCTTACAACCTGTCCATTGCATGAGGGACAAGTCTTAGGCATTTTGAAAATTACTTCTGTTCCGTCTCTTTTTTCTTTGTTTACAGAAACAACAGCCGGAATTATATCTCCCGCCTTTTCAATAACAACAGTATCGCCTATTCTTATATCCTTTTCTGTGATATAGTCCATATTATGAAGTGTTGCTCTTGAAACGTTTGTACCTGCAATATGAACTGTGTCAAGGACTGCAAGTGGAGTTAAAACCCCTGTTCTTCCTACATTTATTAAGATATCCTTTATTTTTGTTTCCTTTTGCTCTGCTGGAAATTTATATGCTATTGCCCACTTTGGGAACTTTGATGTACTGCCGAGAGCTTGTCTGTCGACAAAGCTGTTGACCTTTATAACAGCTCCGTCTATGTCAAATTCCAGACCTTCCCTTGACTCTCCTATTTCAAGAACACACTTATATGCAGCTTCTATGGAACTAAATACAGGAAAGGTCTTTATTACCTTAAACCCAAGTTTTTTTAGAAATTCTAAAGACTCACTGTGGCTTGAAAGTGAAATGCCCTCAACGTATTGTACATTAAATACAAATATATCAAGCTTTCTCTCCGCTGTAATTTTAGAATCAAGCTGACGGAGAGACCCTGCTGCCGCATTTCTGGGATTTGCAAAAAGTGGCTGCTCCTGTGCCTCACGAAGCTCGTTCAGCTTTATAAAGCTGAAGCGGGGCATGTATACTTCGCCGCGCACCTCTAAATAAGGTATATTCTCCGTAAGGCGCATGGGCACGCTGCGGATTGTTTTTATGTTCTCTGTCACGTCCTCGCCCACAAGGCCGTTTCCTCTTGTTGACGCACGCACAAATTCCCCGTTTTCGTACTCAAGGGACACAGAAAGACCATCTATTTTCTGCTCAACAGTATATCCGGGATTTGGGACTTCCTCCCTTACACGCCTGTCAAATTCATAAACCTCACGTCTGTCAAATGCGTCCTGAAGACTTTCCATTGGCACTCTATGGGTTACCTGGTCAAACTCTTTGAGCACAGCTCCCCCTACTCTTAATGTTGGAGAGTTTGTTTTTTTAAGCTCCGGATTTGCGTTTTCTATATCCTCAAGCTCACGAAGCGCCCTGTCATACTCAAAATCCGATATTTCGGGTGTATCAAGCACATAATACTTGTGATTATGATAGTTTAAAAACTCTGTTAATTCTATTACCCTTTTTTCTAAATCGCTCATATTTTTACTCCGTTACTCTTTATTTCTTGGCGAATAACTTCCATAGTAGTTTGGTACCGTTCCAACAATAACCGTATCCGACACAAGAGTAGTACAAAGCACATCTGTACTCTTTCTCATACCGGCACTTGTTGCCGTTACAGAGACAGTTGTATCAAGATATACGCTGTGGCGTACCTGATTAATTCCTGCATCTGTAAATTCTTCCCTGAACTGTGTTTTTACAATCGAATTTGGAGCAAGCTTTACCTTTAGCTTTGGTCCAAATGCAGAAAGCAATAAATTATTTTGCGCCGCACCTAAACTGATTTTTATTTCCTTACGGGAATTTTCAGTTATTGAATATTTTATATAGTCAGCAATCTCTGCCTTAAACTTGTTTATTTCAGACGTGTTTGCAGATATGGACGAAAGCTTTCCGTCGCCTATACTTGACTTAGTATAAAAATGGGATACGGGATTTTCTTCAAAATACTCACTTACTGCCTTATTTACTGCGTCATTTGCTACTGAGTGTGCATATGCATTAAAGGCGTCTGCAAAAGGCACCTGAAGTCTGTTAATAATTGCCCCGTAACCAATGGAAACAATCAGCACCACAACTACGATTTTTCCACTAATGTGTCTTTTTCTGCAATTTAGCCGCATATAAATCACCACCCCTTACAGCAATATTATATGCATAAGGGGCAGCGGTGGTGCTTAAAGCTGCTTTGTTGCAATCTCAAGTAACAGCTTTGAAACTAATTCATCAATATTCATTGTGCCCATGTCCCCTTCTTTTCGTGAACGTACAGCCACAACATTGTTTTCTATATCCTTATCTCCCGCAATTATCATATAAGGCACCTTTTCAAGCTGTGCTTCGCGGATTTTGTAACCCATTTTTTCGCTGCGGTCGTCAATCTCAACTCTTACAATTCCTGCTTGCTCCAGCTTTTCCTTAATCTTCTCTATATAAGGAAGATGTCTGTCTGCAATTGGGATAAGCTTTATCTGCACGGGGGCAAGCCAGAGTGGGAACGCACCTGCGTACTTTTCTATCAAAAGTGCAAGGGTTCTTTCGTAGCAGCCGATTGATGTTCTGTGGATAATATACGG
This sequence comes from uncultured Lachnospiraceae bacterium, assembly GCA_964632665.1. GTDB lineage: Bacteria > Bacillota > Clostridia > UBA1381 > UBA1381 > RGIG9115. The sequence goes on from CAZWCO010000039.1 coordinate 8,833, forward strand.
ATTTTTCTTTTGTCCGTCCTTATCAACATATTCCATGCCAAACTTTTCGGCAAGCATTTGGTCTATTTGTATGGTA
>CAZWCO010000040.1:0-8667 GCA_964632665.1 uncultured Lachnospiraceae bacterium
CCGTGACCGTATACTAAACTTCCGCTCCAATGAAAGCTATATGCCGGTAATGCATATAGATGTGTACGGAACAATTGGTGCAGCCTTCGGTAATGACAATTACAAAGAGATGGCAGATTATATAGAAGAAGTCGGCAAAATAGCAAAGCCGTTCAAACTCCGGATTGAAGGGCCTATGGACTGTGACTGCGACAGAGAAACACAGCTCAAAGCTTTGGCGGCATTAACAAAAGAGCTTGATGACCGTGGCTGTGACGTGGAGCTTGTTGCAGACGAATGGTGTAACACTTTGGAAGATATCAAATTGTTTGCAGACAATAAGGCAGGTCACATGGTACAGATAAAAACACCTGACCTTGGTGGTATAAACAATACAATTGAAGCGGTGCTTTACTGCAAGGAAAAAGGCATAGGAGCATACCAGGGCGGAACATGTAATGAAACAGACCGCAGCGCACAGGTGTGCGTGCACTGCGCAATGGCAACCCAGCCGGTACAGATACTTGCAAAACCTGGTATGGGTGTCGATGAAGGCTATATGATAGTCTATAACGAAATGAATCGTATTATGGCTATGAGAAAAGCAAAAAAATTGAATAAATAATAATAGGAAAGCGCCTTATAAAAAGGTGCTTTTTTATGTTGAAATTTTGTTATGTAAGTGATATAATAAAATTGCTTATTTTCCGGATGTAGCTAAATATTAATTATAATAAAATTTTTTGTAAGGGGAAACATATGAGCATACTAAATGTAGAAAACGTAACCCACGGCTTTGGTGGCCGTGAAATACTTGACAACGCATCCTTTCGTCTTTTAAAGGGTGAGCATATAGGACTTGTAGGCGCAAACGGAGAGGGTAAGTCTACTTTTCTTAATATTATTACAGGAAAGCTTTCTCCAGACTCCGGCAAGGTTGAATGGTGTAAGCATATTACGACAGGATACCTTGACCAGTACTCAACTCTTGAAAAGGGTAAAACAATCAGGGACGTAATGCGGGATGCCTTTTCATATCTCAATAGCCTTGAAGCAGAAATGCTTGCAATGTATGATAAGATGGGAGAGGCAGATGACGCAGAAATCGCAGAGCTTATGGAAGATGTAGGGGAGATACAGGATATCTTAGAGGGCTCGGGCTATTATGTTGTTGACACCAAAATCAACGAATGTGCAAACGGTCTTGGTCTTAATGAAATTGGTCTTGACCGTGACGTATCAGAGCTTTCCGGCGGACAAAGAGCAAAGGTGCTTCTTGCAAAGCTGCTCCTTGAAAACCCCATGATTCTCATTCTTGACGAGCCAACAAACTTCCTTGACGAAAACCATATAGCATGGCTCAAAAGCTACTTGCAGAATTACGAAAACGCCTTTATACTCGTATCCCATGACATACCATTTTTAAATGACGTTGTAAATGTTATATATCATATAGAAAACTGTGTTCTTACAAGATACACAGGCGACTATAATAACTTCCAAAAAATGTATGAGCTTAAAAAGCGACAGATTGAACAGGCATATAACAAGCAGCAAAAGGAAATAGCAGACCTTCAGGACTTTGTTGCACGTAACAAGGCAAGAGCCGCAACTGCTACCCTTGCCCGTTCAAGACAGAAGCAGCTTGACAAAATGGACATAATAACACTCGCTCGTGAGAAGGTTAAACCGTCATTTTCCTTTAAAGCTGCAAGAACAACCGGTAGGGTTGTAATCGAGGCGAAAAATCTTGTCCTTGGTTACGGCGAGTCTCTTACAAGTCCTATTAACCTGGTAGTTGAACGCAATAAAAAAATAGCAGTTAAAGGAACTAATGGTATAGGAAAATCAACTCTTATGAAAACTCTCCTTGGTATAATAAAGCCGTATGGCGGGGAGGTGTATCGTGACCAGTTCGTTATGGAGGGGTATTTTGAACAGGAAGAGACAGCCTCTGATAAAACAGCGCTTGAAGAAATATGGGACGAGTATCCGTCAATGACCAACGCAGAGGTCCGTGCAGCACTTGCGCGCTGCGGACTTACCACAGAGCATATAACATCACAGATGAAAGTTCTCTCGGGTGGCGAAAATGCCAAGGTGCGTCTTTGCAGATTAATGCAAAAGGAAATAAATCTTCTTGTGCTTGACGAGCCAACAAACCATCTTGATGTAGACGCAAAAGCGGAGCTTAAAAAAGCTGTGTCCGAGTTTAAGGGGACTGTGCTTCTTGTAAGTCACGAGCCTGAATTTTACGAAGATATTGTTGACGAGATTATAAATCTTGAAAATGTTTCAAACAAATGCATATAAAAGGACGGTCAATAAATGCTTAATAACATTATATCAAACATCAGTAATGCCCTTTACACCTATGTGCTTATTATTATTCTTGTAGCTTGCGGCTTTTATTTTACGTTCTGTACAAGGTTTGTGCAAATACGTCTTTTTAAAGAGCAAATCCGTGCTGTAACAGAAAAGCCAAAGGAAAAAGGTGGCGTATCATCCTTTCAGGCACTTATGGTGTCAACCGCTTCAAGAGTGGGAACAGGAAACATTATTGGCGTATCTACTGCCCTTTGCCTTGGCGGCTTTGGCTCGGTGTTCTGGATGTGGCTCATTGCCGTAATTGGAAGCGCCTCCGCCTTTATAGAAAGTACTCTTGCACAAATTTATAAGAAAAAGGGAGCAGACGGATTTTACGGTGGACCTGCCTATTATATTGAAGCAGGAATAAAATCAAGACCTCTTGCAATAGTTTTCTGCATTTTCCTGATACTTACCTACGGCGTGGGATTTAATATGCTGGCGTCATACAATCTCCAATCCACCTTTTCGCCATATAGATTTTATAACGAAACCCTTTCGCCCTATATTCTTGGTCTTATTCTTGCGGCGGTTGTGGGATACTGTCTTATTGGCGGTGGAAAGCGCATAATAAACGTAACAAGCTTTTTAGTCCCATTTATGGGCGTTGCATATATAGGGGTAGCATTGTTTATAATTGCAACCAATATCACAGCTTTGCCGGAAGTGTTTTCACGTATATTTACAGAAGCCTTTGAACTTAAAGCAATTTTTGGCGGCTTTAGCAGCTCATGTGTAATGTACGGAATAAAAAGAGGCCTTTTTTCAAACGAAGCAGGCGTTGGCTCTGCACCAAATGCATCAGCATCGGCAGATGTGAACCATCCTGTTAAACAAGGTCTTGTTCAAATCCTGTCTGTAAGCATTGATACGCTTCTTGTATGCTCTGCAACAGCCTTTATGTGCATGTGCTCAGGTGTAGAGCCTACTGAGGCAATGTCGGGAGCTCCCTACATTCAGGCATCCTTGTCTGCTGCTTTGGGTAGCTTCGGACCTGTGTTTATAACAATCGCTATGGTACTCTTTGCCTTTACTACACTTCTTGGAAATATATACTATGTGGACCAATGCATAGTTTATCTTTTAAAAAGAGCGCCCGGTAAGGCTTTTGAAAGAGTGTATCATGTAATTGCCGCTCTTGTAATTTTTGTAGGTGCCATTCTTAGCGCAGACCTTTTGTGGAATATTGCAGATATAACAATGGGAGCCATGACCGTAATAAATATCCCTGTAATTCTTGTTTTGAGTAAGTATGCATTCAGGGCACTTAAAAATTATGAACAGCAGCGAAGGGACGGAAAAGAACCTGTTTTCCATAGTAAAGATATTGGAATGGATACAGAATGTTGGTAATAAAAAAAGGCGGTGTAAAAATTTACATCCCCTTTTTTTTATGAATAAATATTGTTACTCCATCATATGCTTGTATAAATGAACATGTTTAGGAGGTCATATAATGGATTTTATAAGACAGAGCCACAACATTAGCACTCCCGTTTCAAAAGGCACTGTGGAGTTTGCTGTTGATGGCGATATAATTGTGCCGGACGTGCTTCCGGATATATTAAAAGTAATACAGGTAGACTCAAATGCAGCACTTTCAGAAAAAAGAGTAAATGATGGAAAACTTGTTGTGGATGGACATCTTGATTTAAAAATTTTGTACATACCTGATGATGATGCTTCCAGAATAAAAAGCATTATAACATCCTTCAGCTTTTCCCATACACTTACAGGAACGGCTATGGAGGAAAATACATTTGCAGACCTTTCTGTTGATGTTTCAAAGGTAGAATTTCAGCTTACAAACAGCAGAAAGCTGAAAATCAAGTCTGTAATTTCACTTATGTACAACATATTTGATTCAGACGAACTTAAAATTGCAACAGATACGGAGCTTGAAAACAGCCTTGAGCTAAGCCGGGGAAATGCATGTCTGTGCAACTTCGTTGATTTTAAGGACACGCAGTTTCTTGTACGAGAAAGTCTTGAAATACCTGCCGGACAAAGCTCTATAAAGGACATTTTAAAGGTGGACGCAAGTGTTTATGACACAGAGGTAAAGGTTATTGCCGGCAGGGTTATTGTAAAGGGAATTTGCGGCGTGTGTGTTTTATACACAGACACCGAGGAATGTATTCGTTACTGCGATTTTGAAATTCCTTTCACAGAAATAATTGAGCTTGAAAACGTTCAGGAGACAAACCTTTGCGATGTGGAATACTGTGTTAAGGAAATAATGTATCATCCTGAAACAGATTCAGACGGCGATATGAGAATTGTTTTTACAGAAATTATAGTAGGTGTTAAAATAAATGCCTTTGACAAGGCTGAAATTGAGTATGTAGAGGATTGCTTCTGCCCTGGAAAGCATATGGATTTTACCCGTGATGTAAGAAAAATGGAAAAGGTTATTTCCCAGAGCACAGTAAATATCAATATCCGTGAAATGCTTGAAAGTGATAAAAACGCACCTGCAATCAGCGGAATATATAGCTTGTTTGCAAAGCCTGTTGTAGATAGCGTCAAATGCGAAAAAGGCAGAGCCTGTGTCGAGGGCAGAGTAATATGCTATTGCCTGTACGTGTGTCAGGAGGGCGAAATGCCTGTTTACAGCACAAGACATGAGCTGCGTTTTTGCGAAAATGTAGAAAGTGACGGTTGCGATACAGATTGCTTCTGTAATGTAAAAGCAGATGTGCTCCACAAAAATTATGCAATAAACTCCGCAGGAGAAACAGAAGTAAAGCTTTCTGTCAGTCTTGATGTTATGGTTTTAAAGGCATTTGACATGCCTGTTCTGTCAGAGTTCGAAGTGTGTGATTTGGAGCAAAACGAAAAAAAAGGAATAGTAATATATTTCGTTCAAAATAATGACAGCTTATGGAATGTAGCAAAAAAATATGCTGTTTCAGGAGAAGAAATTGCAAAGCTTAATAATCTTGAAGACGGTAATTTGTGTGAGGGAATGAAGCTTTTAATTCCGTCTGTGTAAAAAGTAAAGGAGTCATCATGACTCCTTTATTTTTTATATGTGAATGTAGAAAATAATATCAAAATCGGTAAAATTTCTAGTCTGCCTGCAAGCATATCAAAACTTAGTACAAGCTTTGAAACAGGTGACAGTATGGAAAAGCTTGCCGCGGGACCGACCGCATCAAGACCTGGGCCAATGTTATTTATGGCAGAGGCAACCGCCGTAAAGCTTGTTGTAAAGCTTTGGTTGTCAAGCGCTACAATCAAAAGTGATGCAACAAATATACAAGCATACGCTGCTAAAAATACGTTTATTCCGCGTACAGTTTCATGCTCCACTGCGTGTCCGTCAACGGTAAGCTTTCGTACGGATTTAGGGTGTATCATGGTTTTTAGCTCTTTGCCAATGCTCTTTACTACAACAACTATTCTTGAAACCTTTATTCCACCGCCTGTACTTCCGGCACAAGCTCCGATAAACATAAGAATAACAAGAATTGTTTTTGAAAAAGTAGGCCACAGGTCAAAGTTACATGTTGAATATCCTGTTGTTGTCATAATTGAAGCAACCTGAAAGCAGCTTAGTCTTAACGCATCAGGAATGCTTTTCACTTGTGGAAGAATATTTATGCAAATGAAAATTGATGCCACGGCAAAAAGACCGAGATATGTTTTTAGTTCGGAGGAATTTATTGCCTCTTTAAAACGCTTTGTGAGAGCGAGATAATAAAGAGAAAAATTAATTCCAAAAAGTAGCATAAACACAGTAATGACATTTTGCAAATAGGGAGAATAACCCTCTACACTGTTGTTTTTTATGCCGAAGCCGCCTGTTCCGGCTGTTCCCATTGAATACAAAATTGCTTCAAAAGGCTCCATGTCTCCAAGAATAAGGAGAATTATCTGGATTACTGTCATGACAGAATATATGGCGTACAAAATTTTAGCTGTTGATTTAATTCTTGGTACAAGCTTGCTCACTGTCGGACCGGGGCTTTCTGCACGCATAAGGTGTATGTTGTTTGCGCCGGATATGGGAAGGATTGCAAGCAGGAACACAAGAACGCCCATGCCGCCAATCCAATGTGTAAAGCTTCGCCAGAAAAGGAGGCTGTTTGGCAGGGCTTCCACGTTTGTAAGTATTGAAGCACCTGTTGTTGTAAATCCTGATACAGTTTCAAACAAAGCATCTATAAATGATGGGATGTGTCCTGATATAACAAATGGAACGGCACCTGCAACGCTCATCACAATCCAGCTCAGAGCAACTATTATAAGCCCTTCTTTTGCATATATGGATTTGGATTTTATGGGTAGCTTTGTAAGACCAAATCCAATTATGGCTACGCCCGCAATAGTGTATGCAAAGGATAAAACTTCTCTTTCTCTGTAAATCATTGCACATATAAGAGGCAAAATCATACATATTGCCTCAATCAGCAATACCCACCCAAGTGTATGAAAAATTATTTTTTTGTTCATAAGTCTAGTCTTCCTATCGGTTTAAAATATCCGTTATATCGCTCATTCCGCTTTGTGTGGTAACTACAATTACATAGTCGCCTGCATTAATTGCGTCCTTACCTCTTGGAATAAACACCGTTCCGTTCCTGTGAATGCACGCAACAAGCACGTCATCTCTCAGTTTCAGGTTTTCAAGAGGAATGTCGGACAGGGGAGAGCCGGAATTTACATAAAATTCTAGAGCTTCCGCTTTTCCGTCCAAAATCTTGTGCATTGTTTCAATATTGTTGCCCTCGGTGTTTGCTTTGGAACGTACAAAATGAGCAATACGCTCTGCCGTAATATCCTTTGGATACACAATTGTATCAAGTGGGAGTGAGGATATTACACTTGTGAAATCTATTCTGTTAATTTTTGTAACTACCTTTGCGTCAGACTTAGACTTGGCAAACAGTGAAAGAAGAATATTCTCCTCGTCAATGTTTGTAAGTGCAACAAGTGCGTCTGTGTCTGCAATGCCTTCTTCAAGAAGGACGCTGCTGTCTGTTCCGTCAGCATTAATAACTGTGGCTTTTGGAAGAAGCTGACACAGCTTTTCGCATCTTGAAAGGTCCTTGTCTATTATTTTTACAGAAATTCCGCTTTTAATAAGATTTTTCGCAAGATAATAACCTGTTTCTCCGCCTCCTACAATAATGGTGCTCTTTACCTTGTGTGGAGGGAGGCCTATTGTTTTAAACAGGATATTTACGTTCTTTGGATGGGTAAGAATACTTATTACATCTCCGGCGCGGAGCACAAAACTACCCTTTGGTATAAACGCTTCATCGCCGCGTTCAACTCCGCATATGAGCACATCGGTTTTTAAGGCAGACTGTATGTTATATACTGCCATATTTTCAAGAATTGAGTCGTCCGGAATTCTGAATTTTAGTATTTCCACTCTTCCTTTTGCAAAACGGTCTATTTTAATAGCAGACGGGAATTTAATAACTCTTGCAATTTCATCTGCTGCGGTCTGCTCGGGGTTTATAATAAGAGCAAGTCCCAAATCCTTGTGCACGAGCTGCATTTCCTTGCTGTATTCCGGATTTCTCACTCTTGCAATTGTCTGGCAGTTGCCTGCTTTTTTTGCAATAAGGCAAGCAAGCAAATTAAGCTCGTCAGAGCCTGTCACAGCAATAAAAAGGTCTGCATCCTCAATTCCTGCTTCTGTAAGAGTGTCAAGGTGTACACCGTTTCCGGCAACCCCCATTATATCGTATTTGTTTATAAGGGTTTGTACAACCTCGTAGTTTAAATCTATAACAGTAACGTTCTGGTTTTCTTCTGTGCAAAGCTGTGAAGCAAGCTTTTGACCAACCTTGCCGCAGCCAATAATTATAATTTTCATGGCATTACATCCTTTCGAGAAAAATTATACTAAAAAAGGTTAAGATTGTCAATAGATTTACTAAATTCCCGGGCGGGAGGTTGTATGTTTTGAGAGGCTTTTTTCGTAATTATTATACATTTTGTGCAAACTGAATAATTTTTATTTTTAATTGTAAATTTTGTTGCAAAATAACTTTTTTGTGTTATAATTGTATGAGAGGCTTTATGCTTATCGATACGAAAGGAGCAATAACAAATGAAATATTCAAGCGAAGTTGAACATATGTGTCCTCTCGCCAAAGGCGCATATCACGGTCCTGCACCTATTCCACAGGAAGGTCAATGGACATCAGTAAAAGAAGTTAAAGACATTTCAGGTCTTACACACGGTATAGGCTGGTGTGCACCTCAACAGGGTACATGTAAGCTAACACTTAATGTTAAAGAGGGAGTTATCCAGGAAGCACTTGTAGAAACAGTAGGCTGTTCAGGTATGACTCATTCAGC
>CAZWCO010000041.1:0-8579 GCA_964632665.1 uncultured Lachnospiraceae bacterium
ATTCATGCGCTCCCATTGCTGCTTAAGTGTTCCGCCGCCCTTATACATATTAACTGTATAAGCCTCAATTCCGTCTGCTGCGGCAATTGCTGCAAGGTACTTGAATGAGTCGTCTATGTAGCTGGAGCCAAGTGAAAGGACTCTAAGCTCTTTCTTTGCGTTGATTTCTGCACGCTTTGCCTCTACGTCTGCAGCGGACATTGAATAATCTGCTGCGGGAGCAGCTGCTGCTCCGCCGCTGAGTGCGTTGCCTGTAAGGATTGCCACAATTCCTCTTGTTGCAGGTGCTGTTACATCAGCACTTGTTGCATTTGCTGTTATACCCTTATTCTCTGCTACTGCGATATAGCCTGCTGACCATGAAGCTCCGTCGCCGAGCTTTGCAAGCTCCTCTTCTGCAAGTGCCTGATAGTCCAGTGCGCAAACAAGCATTTTAATTGCCTGCTCGTATGTTACGCTCTCCCCCGCACCAAAGGTACCGTCAGGGTAGCCATTGATTATTCCGGCGTCTACTGCCGCCTTTACATAGGGACGTGCCCATGCACTTGCTGCTTCTTGGTCAAGGTCTGTAAAGCCCGTCACAACGTCTTCTGAAGCTGCAATACCTTTAAAGCGTGTGATAACTGCGGCAAATTCCGCTCTTGTAATTACGCCGTCCGGCTTGAAGGTGCCGTCAGGATAGCCTGAAATTATGCCTTTTTCAACCAAAGCTGAAACAGCCGTTTCAGTTGTTGTGCCTGCTTCAATATCTGAAAATTCTGCCACGGCAAGGACTGCCGCAGATGAAAGAATCATTGAAAGGGCAAGTGCCGCTGCGATTAGTTTTTTAAAGGTTTTCATAGTACATTTTTGTATGATATAAGGTATATCATACGCTCCTTTCCTCTACGCTTTTTGTTTATGTGGTTATTTAATATTTACTGATTTAATATCAGGCACAAAGCCTGTATCCCAGGCAAGTATGCTCATACTGTTTGTTCCCTGTTGCAAGGTAAGAGGCTTATTTATAATTTCCACAACATCAGTTGATGTAGTAAATTGCTCCTTTGTAAGCTTTAAAAGTCTGCCATTTTCATATTCTGCAAAAAGAAGGTTAGTTCCCTCTGTAGTTTGGTCAGGGTTGTATAGAATAATTTCTATATGGTCGGCGTCTGTTATGGTCTTAGCCATTTCACCGTTCGCTGTCCTGTATACAGCGCCCATATATGCGTCTCCAAGCTGTGACATGTCAAGCTCGTATATGGAAACGTCGTCTACATAATATTCTGCAGAAGTGTCAGAATACATTGTAAAGCCGAAACTAAGAGTTATTTCATCTACATCATCTTCTATATAGATAAGTCTCTCTACCAATTGCCACTGGTTTTTGACAGTAATAGTACGGCTGTTGTTGCCGCCCCAAATAAAGCCTTGTATAAATTTTTTGTCCGATTCGTGATAATACTTTACAAAATCTGCTTGGGTTTTCCAAAGGCTATCTTCAGATATACCACTTTTATAGAAGCAAGGGAAAAAACTATTTGTTCCGGATGTGGCAGAATTTTTTATCCACATACTTACTCTGTAGAGTTTTCCGCCCTGTACTTTTGTCTTAAGATTCAATGTTGTGTATTGGTTTGCACCAACCTTCAGGGCATATTTGCCGCTGTGTACTTTATCTTTTTCTGTTGTTATGCCGGTTGTACCGCTTTTTACGTCAAGGTCGGCATAAGCGCTGTTTACAACGCCTTCTTCAAAACCGCCGTCATAAAATAAGTTTTCATTAAAGTCCGGTAGTTTCTTGAGTATTATATCGTATGTTTTTGTAGTGTCATTTACAAAAACAGTATTTTCATTTTTAATAATTGATTGGTTTCCAATAGCGGTTACTGTTGGGATTGTTTCTCCCCGATATTCATAAACATAATTTTCATTTTCTACGGAAAAACCGTCTAATGCTTTGCCATTTACATTTACTGTAATGTTATCAGCTGTAAATGGTACAATTTCTACTTCTTTTGTACAGGCTACAGCAGCTCCAGTAACGATGTCTGTGGAGGCTGCAGTAATGGTAATGGTCCCTGACGCCGCTTCTCCCACTGTAAGGCTTCCGCCGCTTATCGAAACAGCTGTTGCGTCTCCCTCAACGGTCCACGCTATACCTTCCTGAGAAACAAAAACGCTTTCTGCTTTATAGGTATATACCATGTCTTTTCCTTTTGCGGCATAAACCCTGCTATATCCGTCAGCAATGGTAATTTGAGGCTCTACCTCTTCAAGTGATACATCATCTATGTAATAGTTAAAGGTTTTATCAACAGTTCTGCTCTTTATACCGATATAAGCTGTAACTGTATCAGTGCTTACACTGTCTGATACATAAAATGTTTTTTCAAATTTTGTCCAGCTTGTTTTTGAAAACTCGGTTAAAGGAGCACTTGTCTCATAGGCATATCCCGCGTCATATTTCACTGCTCCGTCTTCTAATATATACAAGCCATTACCGGATACTACAGTGGATTTTTGTGTGGCAACAAGGAGATTTCCCTTTGTTGCTCCGGAGTTATCCTTTAGCTTAACATAGGCTGCGAATTTATATGCCTTGCCTTTTTGGAGAGTTGTCTTAAATGTAAGAGGATAATATGTTTTCTGACTTATTTCAAGGCTGTGGGTTCCTGAGTGTGCCACATCCGAATAACCTACAATTGCAGCTGACGCATATGCCTTATCTATGGAGCTGCCGCTAATTCCGGTTATTGTTGAGTCTGAATAGACAAGGTCTCCTGTTGTCTCAAAGTCTCCGCCCTGTATTAAATTTTCTGCAAATACTGTATTTGCTCCAAAAAGCGCCGCAAATACTAATAATGTCAACAAAATCTTTTTCATAGCCCTCTCCTTGTGTTTTTGCTTGTCGGCTGCTTATAAATAAGCAGCCGACAAGACAAATTTACTTTAAAATATTATGAACGTTCAACTGTTGCCGCATCAGCAAGCGGCTTCATTGTTGTAATTCCGTCCCAAACCATGAACTTATTGGTGCCCTTTGATATTGTATAATATGACTTTAATTTCCAGCAACCATTCATTTCCTGGAAATTGTTAATAGAAACTTTATTAAAGGCTGTGCCTGATGTGCCGTAGTTTGCAATTAACAATGCAGGCTTTGTTGCTGCGGCAGTTTTGCTCACACGTGCATTGTATAATGTGCTACCCGTAGAACCCGGAGTTCCTATTGAAGAAACTACTCCTGTTTCATCAAACAATGCAACTTCCTTTTCTGCAATAACCTGAGTTCCTGACTTAACCTGTACATATGCACTGCCTGATGCTGCACTGCTTGTTACTGTCAGTGCGTTGTCAGCAATGGTTGCACCTTCATAGTCTTCCTTTAAAGCAACTGTATAATCACCTTCTGCTACCGGTGTAAATGTGTAGGTTGCACTTGTGCTGTCAGCCGGAATATCAATACCGTCTGCACCTGCAAATTCACCAAGCTTTATAAGTGAAACATCGTCAAGGTAGCAATTGAAAGCAACCTCCTGAGTATGCTTGATTCCGATATATGTTGTTACCTTTCCTTCGCTGTCTGCAGCTGTTTCATCAGATACATAGATATATCTTTCAAACTTTGTCCAGTCTGTTGTGCTCAAACCAGTTGTTTTATTTGATGTTCTATATGCATATCCTGCGTCATATTTTGTACCGTTTGTCCCAAAGGTATATACGCCGAGGTACCGGCTTGCGTTACCGTCCATTTGTCTTCCCGGAACAGCGGTCAGGTTTACGCCTTGTGAAACAGCGTTTGAATCCGCTGTAAGCTTAACATAAGCTGTAAACTTATAAACTGCTCCTTTGTCAAGGTCTACCTTGAATGTGACAGGATAAAAAGGGTCAGGATTCTGAACCTTTAAGCTCTTACTTCCGCTGTATGCGGCTTCGTCTGTAGCTCCTACAACAGTTGCATGGGAATATGCCTGTGTACCTGTATAACCCTCGTAATCTTCTGTCTCAAATGTACCACCTACTATAAGGTTGTTTGGAGATTCTGCAAGGTTTTCTTCGATAACTACTTCTCTTGTTGCAATAGCAGTTTCTGTGCCTGCAAGAGTTTTGTTAATAACCAATTGAATTGTTCCGGCTTCTGCTTCAGGTGTTACTGTCAAAACGCCGTTTTCAATTGAAACGCCTGTGTAAGCTTCTGCCAAAGCAATTTCTGAAGTGGCAGCAATCTTTTCATAACCTGTATAGCTAAAGTTAGCTGTTACGTCAGCTGTTCTGCTCTTTTTAATAGTATAATTACCATCTTCACTATCGATGGTACCATTAGAACCTACCTTCTCAAGCTTTATGTCATCAATAAAGTAGTTTCCGGCAAATTTACCATTAGCAAAACCAAGTAAAGTGTCTGCATCTTTTACCATATAGAAGTACCCTTCAGCATACAACCAATCAGTAGTTTCAAGCGTTATAGTACCAGCCTTTGGTGTTGCATTGTCTTTACTATAGGACTTTATAGCAGTTTTCATTGTACCATTTTCATTCCACCCAGTTACTGCTAACGCGGGGTCTCCACTTGTTCTGACAGTAAAACCAAATGTGGTCGTGGAACGTGTATTGTTTCTCTTAACGTAGGCAGATATCTTGTAAAGGTCACCCACAGCTGAATTCTCTGCAGTTATTCCCGATATAGTTGGGCTAGAACTTGTTGCAAGCTGACTAACATGAAGACTCTTTCCGCTGTCGCCATGATACGCCTCACTTGACAACTGCATCAATATCTTATTATTAGTTACTGAGGTAATGGTAGTAGACAAATCGCCGATTTTTGTTATGTAATCAACGTCATTATAGGTTGCCGTAGATGTAGGTTCAACGCTGTCAAAATTTCCCCAAGCTTCCCAAAGGTTTACAGGGGTTGTTTCGCCGTCATCTGCCATTGCCACAATGCCAACGTTAATAAGCATTGCAAGCGTTAGCAAAATACTAAAAACTTTTTTCATTTCTTAATTTACCTCCTTATTTATTCCTATATTTTCAAAGTCTATGTTTTTAAATCCTGAAAGTGTTGTAAATACTTCGGAATCCTCCGCAAGCTGGAAGCTTTCGTCCAGCTCAACCGTAGTTGATACCAGATTTGGAGCGGTTGTTCCGTTAACAACAGCATCAAGACCAAAATCAGATTTAATAGAAAGATTATTATAAATGGAGTTTCCTGTGGGCAAAAGCACATTGCTGTCCAAAATGGCATATAGCTCAGGATATTCCTTCTGCCACAGCTCTGTCTGATACGGAGAGCTTAAAAGACTTGTGTATGCTTCTAAGGTTGTATAATCCGTACTGTCACTATATCTTTGTTTTACATATATAGCTGTTGCTGTGGAATTTATAATGTTGTTATAAATTTTAAAGTCTTTTCCTCCATGGACAAATATACCGATACCGGGGAAACCATCAATAATATTTCCATAAGTATCTGCGCTGCAAAAGCCGTCGTCAAAATATATTGCAACACATTTGCTTCCGACATTGCTCATAACATTTGTGATGTTATGGATGTAATTGTATTTGATTTCATTACCTCTTGATGTCCAGCTTTTTCCTGCGTATATTGCGCCTGCGTCTGTGGTACAACGAAGTACATCATGTATATCGTTATACTCAATCACATGCTCATTACCTGAAAAAGTTATAGCCAGGTGGTCCGAGTCACTAATTTCGTTGTGAGAGGCTATATTGCCAACTCCCGATAACCGTATTCCTGATGTGTATGCAACATTTGCATAGTTTTTTATACGTGTGTTTTTGCAGTAGCAATTTCCCGGTGTGAGAGTTTCAAGGTCGCCGCAGTCCTCTATATAGACTCCGCCATGTACATTTTCAATTGTTAGCCCGTCAACTCCGCAGTTGTATGAATTTTGAATGTCAACTGCGATACGAGCCATGTTTTTTACTGCGCCGTCTTTTATACAAACGTTATCACAGTTTGATATTCTGATTCCGTAATTGTTACCATTAAGAAAATCAATGCCCGAAAATGTGATATTTTGTGTGTTTGTAATTCTAAGGAGAGGCTGCTGCAGGGTTGCAAGCTCAATCTTATCTGTTTCAAAGGTTTCGGATGGATATAAATACAAAATACCTTTATCACTATCGATATAGTACTCGCCCGAAGTATCTAATTCCTCCAAAAGATTGAAAACGTAGTATCTGCCGTTTGTACCGCTTGAGTTCTCTGATGTATCAGAAGTATAAGGTTCATTTGTTGTAATAGTATTATTAAAAGGATTGACAGAGCTTATTGTAACAGTTCTGTCCTGCCAGCCGTTGACGAAATGCCCGTAAATCATCGCACTGCTTGCTTTATCCCAGTGTCTTATCCGAGTGTCGTTTCCTTTGAATGTAAAGCCTGTTGAAGTATCTGCTGTGTCGCCCTTTACTCCCCAATCCGACACATTCAGTACAGGTGCGTATCCGCTGTTTGGATAGCGTGCCACAGTTTGAACGCTGTCATTTATGACAAGCTCCTGTGGGTTGGTGGTTTTTACAATCCATGAAGGATGGTAGCTGCCACGGTAATTCATTGGCTTTTGTGTAATGCCGTTTGAATTCAGGTTGTACTGAAGTATCTTTTCTGCAACCTTGTCGTCCGGAAAATGCGATAGTACCTCATTGTCAGTCACTTTTCTAAATAATGAATTGTCAAGGACGGTGCTGCCTTTTATAGAAACCTGCTCTCCGTTATATGCCGCAAAATTGATATTATAGTCAAGCTCGTTTAGTATAAAGCTTCTATCTAAATAGTATTCACCGCCGCGAAGATAAACTGTGGCAGTTCCCTCTATCCCCTCGTCTCTTAAAAGCCTTATCCTTTCACGTGCTGCGTTTAAGGTTTTGAGCGGGTCTTCAAGGGTTCCGTCACCTGTGTCCTGACCGGTTTGAGATACATAAAGTGTAATGTCTGAAGCTGCTTGCGCCTCTGTGCTTGTGATTTGGGGTATTACTCCAACCAAAAATGCAGCACAAAGTGTCAGACATAATAGCTTAAGCCTCATTTATACACCCCCTTTCTATTATTAAATATAGTTTTTATCTCAAGTCTATCTGTCTTAATGCCTCGTCAATAAGTCTTCCCTCGTATTCAGCCGGGAATTCGTCTGTTATGAATTCGTTTTCTGCGTCGCTGATTACGATAAGACCCTTTTCATCCCAGTGTATGCTCTTGCCAAGGGCTTCTGAAATAACTCTTAGAGGAACAAATGTTCTTCCGCCTGAGAGTGTTGCAGGAGCGTCAAGGTCTTTCTTTTCACCGTTTACCGTGATTTGATTTTCGCCCAGTACAAGCTCGATAACAATACCCTCGCCTGTGATTGTTGCTTTCTTTTGTTCCTGGTTCCAGTCTACCTTTGCGCCAAGGTTTTCTGAGATAAATCTGATTGGTACCATTGTTCTGCCATTATCTATAAATGGCATTACAAGGTCGTTTGTTTCGTCTATTATCATAGGCTTGCTGTCAGAGAGCGCTCCGCCCTTGTTTATACCAAGGACGATTCTTCCTTTGAACTTCTCTGCGAACTTCTTTGCGTAAACGCCTGTAAGAGATGTGTCAATCTGCGGGAAGTCTTCGCCGAGGCTCTTATATATTTCTTTATCGTTAAGCGTCTTGATTCCGTCTTCTGTCACTTCAATGTCTGAAGCACTACCCGTAATTACAGATTCTATCTGGTTTCCGTTTGCAGGCTCAAGCCATGCTGCCGGCTTCTTATGGTCCTTTGCACCGATTGCAAGGTTGCTTCTTACAACATTGTTTTGCGGCAGGAACATGTTTGGCATAGCAAGCTTTTCTTTTATCTGAGGATATTTCTCAAGCCATACCTGCTCTGTTACTGCGAAGTAACCGTCTCCGCCTTCTATAAGTCCTTTTCTACCGTAGTCTGTGTCCTCACGTCTTGTTGACCAGTCAACGCCTCTTACAACCTCGTTTCCTATGTTATAGGCAAGGTTATTTTCATAAGTTGAGTCAGAGCCTGTTGCCTGAATACCAACACCCTTGTAGTTTGCAAATACGTTTCCGTAACAATGCTGTGCGTCACGTCCATCGTCAAAGTAGAGGCCTATAATACCCTCTGAGCCTTCACCGTTACTACCCATATCGTGAATGTAGTTGAAGCGCACAACGTTACCATAGTGCCACTTATGACGGCCTGAGTAGATAGCACCTGCGTCGTCAGATTCTCTTAGGACGTCAAAGATATCATTATACTCAACAAGGTGTTCAGGGCCCGACACTTCCATAGCAAGGTGAGTTGAACCGGTCATGGTGTTGTTTGTTACTCTTTGACCTATGCTTATTGGATTTATTGCATTACAGTATGTAAGTGTAAGTCTTGCAAAGTCCTTGATGTAGTTATTCTCTGCATAGTTTTCTGCCTTTGTAAGAGACGCCTGGTCGCCGCCCGAAAGTCTTATTCCGCCGTCTACATCGTGGATATAGTTAGAAATAATTCCGTTAAAGCGTCCGCTTGATGTAACTGCCATGGAGCCTGTGTAGTATAGCTCACAGTGGGAAACGGTGTTGTGCTGACCGCCTGATATTTGTATAA
>CAZWCO010000042.1:0-8536 GCA_964632665.1 uncultured Lachnospiraceae bacterium
GAGCATCTGACTGTTAATCAGAGGGTCGTTGGTTCAAGCCCAACTGCGAGAGCCAAAAAAAGAACACCGTAGGGTGTTCTCTTTTTTGGCTCTGTGAATTGAGTTTAAATTAGACCCTCTGATTTCAGAGGGAGCCGAGACTGACCGCTGCCAGTGGCAGAAGAAGGGAAGTCGAGGATGCGCCGCAACACATCGAATTAAGTCACGAATGTGACGAAAATGAGTTGATGTTGCAAGCCGGACGTGGTTCAAGTAGGGCTGCGAGAGCCATTGAACAAGGATAGTTTTTTAATGAAAGCTATCCTTGTTTTAGTTATCGAAAAAAGCAACTTTTTTTATTTAAATTAATTTTTTATTGCGTGATTTTTCTGTTTTTTTTAAAGTGTTGACTTTTTAAATGGGTAAATATATAATTTAGATATTAACTGCTTTATGGAAATGGAAAAAGGGAGTAGGTTTTTATGTATAGTTCAAAGGACAAATTTAACGATAAAATTGCAGAAATGACCACAGAACAAAAGCTTGGAATGCTTTACTGTGCAAGAAGATTTGAAGAAGAGGATATGGATTTCATAATTGAAATGGTTAAGAAAAGGGCACTTGGCTGTGTTCAATCATATCCTCAAAGACCGGAAATTACAAAGAGGATTTTGCAGGAAGCGGATTATCCAATTCTTATGATATGTGATACAGAAAGAGGATTTCCAACATCCACACTTCCCAAAACGCCGCTTATATCATTAGCTGCATGTAACAAAAAAGAATACTATCACTCTTTTGCAAAGGGTATTGTCAGAGACGCTAAGGAAGCCGGATTTAACGGAACATGGGGGCCTGTAATTGATGTTTTGTTATGTGATGGTCCGGGAAAAGTAAGCAGATATTTTTCAGACAATCCTCATAAGGGTGGAGAAGCTGCTGAAGAGATAGCAAGTATTTTTAAACAAGAGCAACTGAGTACAAAGAAGTCGCATTTGTTACTTTTTGTACTTCGGAGTGTTATCTTGGTACAGACTGTCTTACTCGCCGTGCAGAAATGGTTATTAACTGTCTTATACATTCTAAAAAGGTATCTACTGTTGTTCACTTTGGAAACCCCTTTGCTTTAAATCATTGCTTCATGTTCCGAGAAAGATTTTTGGTTATACAATTAGTGATTCTCAAGTTTACGCCATTGACGTTCTGGCAGGTAAACTTAATCCACAAGGAAAACTTCCCTTTGATATTGCTATTTATCAGATAATATGATATAATAGAATAACCAATTAGTAATGGAGGAGTCTTTATGAAAAAAATAAGTTTGATTTGTATGCTGATGTTGCTATTGGCAGTGCCGTCGATTACACACGCTCAGCCTAAAATAGGAGATTCTATAGGAACGGTTTATAATACGGATATAGTTGCATATATCAATAATTACGCAATACCGTCTTATGCTGCAAACGGTCAGTCGCTTATAGTGGTTGAAGATTTGGTGAATTTTGGGTTTAATGTACGCTGGGACAGTGCTTTGAGAACTTTATTCATTACAAGAAACAGCAATATCACTCCTAATGTTATGGATGTTGAAAAGCAGGGCGTTCCAGGCAGTAAGCTTACAGATTTGTTATATACAGATATTATAGTTTCGGCAAACGGATACACAATACCGTCATATTCAATAAACGGCTACACGCTTATATCTCTGGAAGGATTGTGGATGTTCGGAGAAATAAACTGGGTTGAGAGCCAAAGGGCAATTAAGCTCTGGATTAACGACTTCCATGTTCGTACAGAAATGCAACCGGTAGGGGTCTATTCTGAGCAAATTCAGGCTTTTCGTGATATAGCACAGTTTTTAATACAATACGGATATTACGATTATGATTTCGAGGATTATAACTTAGATTATGAATATGACGAGAGCAAGGTATTTCTATCATATAATCCGGAGAATGATTACATTATGTCATTGTCGTATGAAGGTGAATTAGAAACTTCCGTGTTGATTTTTCCGGGAAATGAATACTGCTATTATGAAATACTTGCCGGCGAGTCCGGAATTTCAGGAAAGGGCAGTGTTAAAATGGATGAAATTGAATATTTAGACCATTTGCCGTTTGTTGATATAGAGTCTGACTTCACTTTGAATGATGAATTGAAACAAAGATTTGTTTCAACAGCTGAAGAGGCATTTGTAACAAACATATACGTGGCAGGTATCATCCTGAATGAAAACAACGCTCCGAGGAAACTTTCTGAGTTAGGGTTTGTATTTTTGCAACAATTTGGAATATGAAAATACACATTAACAATAGGCACGTCGGGTTGTATTTTACAATCTGACGTGCCTATTTTGTTGTCTGTAAACAGTATGTTGAATTAAAATTTGTACATAACTTTTTTATTGAAGATGTTGCAAAATACATATTTTGGTGGTATAATAAAATGATACATTAATTTAAGGAGAAGCCGGATATGGAGCAGCAAATTAAAAAACTATGTTCTTCTGCTATTTATAAAAGAGGTCTTGAATATTTTAATGGTGGACGTGTACACATTAAAACCAGAGAAGAGGGAAGCTTCACATCAGTTGTAGACGATGACGGTCTTTATAATGTAAGGGTCTCTTGTGACAATGATGGTAATATAACAGACTATTTTTGTACATGCCCATATTATGAAACCATGGGCTCTGTTTGCAAGCATATTGTGGCGTCTTGTATGGAGCGTGACAGGGAAATTGCCGGCAGAGCAGGCATGAATGATGAAAACGAAAGAATATCAAGAACTCTTGTTTTCGACTTCAGCCGCAATTTAGCCGAAAAATCACAGCTTCCTCTTAGCTTTGAGCTTTCCTTTATAAAGTATGCAGGCGGATTTTTTTGTGAAGTAAGCTTGTGTATCGATGGTAAAAGAATAGATAATCCGGAAGAGCTTCTCGAATGTTTTTCACATCGCAGACTTTTTAATGTTTCTAAAAAGCTCTGCTATCACCCTGACAGCTGCACCTTTGGCACACAGGAAGAAATAATTCTTTCCGCGCTTTCTCAAAGCGTTGAGAGCCGCATGATAAAAAATCCCATGTATTATAAATCTGCTCAATCTGTTATTGTGGGTAGCGAATGTATAAAAGGGATTATGCCTGTCCTCTCAGGCGTTGACTATAAAATAACCATTGACCGTATGGATTTTGGACGTGTACCAATTGCAGAAGAAAATCCGGAAGTTCTTATCGATATTTCCGCAATGCTTGGGGAAATAAACCTGTATGTTTCAAACTACGGACTTTCTCTTGTACCTGACGGAGCTGTATTCTTTTACGAAGGAGTAATCTATTTAACAGACAAGGAATGGCAAAGAAGGTTTATCCCAATATACAGAGCACTTTCTGCAGATTACAGGACGCAGATTACCTTTAAAGGCGAAACAGCACTTTCCTTTGCTACATTTGTTCTTCCGGAGCTTGAAAATACTCCGGGTGTTGTGTGTGACGGACTTGGCGAGTTTGTTATAAAGGCAAACCCGAAATTTGATGTCTATATAGACTCGGACAGACATGAAATCAGGTGCAAAATAAAAGCAACATATGGAGAAGTATCGTTTTTTCTTCCAGAAACAAGAACAACAGACGGATATATTGTTGTCCGCAACATAAAGCTTGAGGAAGAGCTTCTTTCTTGGTTTTCAGGATTTACTTTAAAAAGAGGGTATTATGTTGCAGATGATGATGAAGTAATATATAAGTTTTTAAGCGAAAGCCTGACCGAAGTACAGGCTCTTGCCTATGTTTCTGTATCTGATAATTTTAAAAGCTTTGATATAAAAAGAAATATGCCAATTAGTGCTATGGTCGATTATGATAGTAAAACACGTATTCTTGATGCAGAAACAACCAGCGATTTAAGCGAGGCAGAAATAAGGGAAATTCTCCTTGCCGTCAAGCTTAAAAAGCCTTTTTACAGAACAGAGCATGGAGATTTTTATGATATAGATGCACTTAGAGACAGACTTCTTTCCTTTGAACGTATTTTTATGGAAAGAGAAAAAAATATCCCCATATATAATCTTTTGTATTTGTATGCTGCTGCAAGCTCCGGAGAGGATAACGGAATAAATTGCTCCGGAAATCTGACAGACTATGTTAAGAGTGTTTTATCACGGACTGCGAACATTCCGGGAGAGCTTAGGCAAAAACTGAGACCATATCAAATTATCGGTGCAGACTGGCTTTGTCAGCTTTCACATCTTGGACTTGGTGGTATTCTTGCAGATGACATGGGACTTGGTAAAACCGTGCAGATGATTGCCTTTCTTGCAGGAAGAACAAGCAAAGAGCCGGTGCTCATTGTAACACCTTCCGCTCTTACTTATAACTGGAAATATGAGTTTGATAAATTTTTGCCCGGTGCTTCCGTACTTATTATGGACGGAAACGCAGAAGAAAGGGAAGATAAGATGTGCCGGATGGACAGTTATGAATATATAATTGTTTCCTATGCACTGCTGAGGCGTGATATTGAGCAGTATGTAAAAAGAACTTTTTCTTATTGCATACTTGATGAAGCACAGGCGATAAAAAATCCCCGTACCATGAGTGCGTGTGCGGTAAAAAGAATAAAAGCAAAAGGCAGATTTGCACTTACGGGTACACCTATTGAAAATTCAATGAAAGAGCTGTGGTCAATATTCGATTTTCTTTTACCCGGGTATCTTGGAACGTATAATAATTTCAGGGAAATGTATGAAAATTCCGGTACTGACAGTGATGGCAGAGCGCTTTTAAAGGCAAGAATAAAACCCTTTATACTCAGGAGAATGAAAAAAGAAGTATTATCGGAGCTTCCTGAAAAGCTGGAAGAGGTTTTATATGCCAAAATGACAGACGAGCAAGGAAGAGTATATTCGGCCTATAAAGAAATTGCAAAAAACAAAGCACTTGCCGCAATAGCTGAAAAGTCCGGTCAGAGCATGGAGATACTGACACTTATTTTAAGACTTAGACAAATAAGCTGTCATCCCGGTCTTTTTGATGCCGCATACAAAGGAGCAAGTGGCAAGCTTGACCTTTTATATGGCAGACTTGAAACTGCAATTGCATCAGGTCACAGGGTTCTTGTATTTTCTCAATTTACAAGTATGCTCGGTATTATTGCAAAGGGACTTGACGAAAGGAAAATCAATTACTTCTATATTGACGGCTCAACACCACCTGAAAAGCGTATAGACCTTTGTAACCGTTTTAATAATGGAGAAAACACTATATTCCTTATATCCTTAAAAGCGGGTGGGACCGGTCTTAATTTAACAGGAGCCGACACAGTAATCCACTACGACCCGTGGTGGAATCCGGCAGTAACAGACCAGGCGTCTGACCGTGCGTACAGGATAGGACAAAAAAGAAATGTACATGTAATACGCCTTGTATCTGCAGGAACGGTGGAGGAAAAGATAGTAAGACTTCAGGAAAGTAAAAGAGAGCTTGCAAACGATATTATAAACATCAACAATACAAGTCTCTCAAGCCTTTCAAGTGAAGAAATTCTTGCTTTGTTTGAATAGTTAAAATATTAAACCCCAAAAGTCAAATGCTTTTGGGGTTTAAAAATAAATGTCACAATCTTTTAAGGTAAATTCTATTGACAAAAATATAAGGTATGATAAAATAAACCTGTAAATTAACATTTGAAGGGATATCAGATGGTATACAGATATATGTTCAGAGGTTATCCAAACAATTTTGATATAAAATTAAAGGATAATCCTGATGTGAATAATGTTAGTGTATATAAGTATGAGGATTCTGTACTTGTTTATGCCGAATCATATCTTGACAATATCAAAGGAGAACAGATTATTGATGGAGATATGAAGGCTTATCCGGACGGCAGCTTATGGGAGAATATGGCAGATATTTTCCATTATTCAGCACCACAGAGTGATGAAACTTGGAAAAGACAAATGACAAAGGAGCCGTATCTTCGTGTGAACAAGCTTAGACACGAAAAGGTTTCGGGATACATATATTATCACTATCAATATCAGGAAGAATTACCTTGTGATGGTGATAAATACGGAATTATATTTATAAGCGGAGATATGATTTTCATGTATATGGAAGACCCGGCAGAGCATGCAGAACCTTATAAGGGTGCACTTGATACTAATGCAAGTCCTGTAAGAAATAATTGGACAGGGCTTATGAATCAGCATTTTGACATGAACTTTTCAAACGGTCAATGGTTGAGACTTGAAAGACTTTTATAATCTTTCTTTGTGCGGGAGCGGCACAATAAAGAAAGGATTTTTAATATGAAAAAATTTACATTCGGAACACCGGAACAAATTGTACCAAGTAACTTTTGTAAGGGCTTCAACTATACAGAAACACCTGTAAAGTACAGCCCTGACAATTTTAAGTTTAAAACAACAGCCCGTGGCTGTGTGGTAGAATTTCCTCTTAAAGCCGATGAACAGGTTTATGGCTTTGGCTTACAGCTTAAAGGCTTTAACCACAAAAACCATAAGCTTCAGCTTCGTTCAAACTCTGACCCTGTTGCATATACAAACGACAGCTTTACCATGGAAAACATGCTTGCTCTTCCTGTGCTACATAATGTACTTCCACGTTGCTCAAAGTACGGAGATATTGATTATATGGGTAAAATCTGGGCTATATTTGACAAGTACGGACTTCATAATGCAGAATTTGTTCCATATTACGAAAATAATATAGTCACAGCACAGGGAAATGCATTTGTATCAGTTTATAAAGGTAAAAAGACAATAGCAGTTCTTTGCAACCTGGATGATGAGAAAACTCAGGTAGAGGTATATTCTGAGTTTAAGACAATGAAAGAGCTTATGACAGGGGAGACATACGGTTTTGAAAATGGTAAAACAACAGTAGATGCTCCTGCTGTGGCATTTAGAATATACGAGCTTGCATAAAACTAATAAAGTCAGCCCTCGATCCAAGGGGATGGAATAAAAATAGTGCAGAACGGACGAAACGCAGTATTATGCTACTTATGTAGCATAATACCTTGCCCGACCGCGTACGAGTGTACGCCGAGGGTGCGATGAGTTCGTATGTTCAATGGCTAAAATAAATAGGAATTCGCTTTCTTTGCGAATTCCTACAATAATTTATGAGTTATCACTAATCGTGATTGCTTATAAATGCACAGTTAAAGCCATTGAACGGTCTGTGCATTTTTAAACATCCCATTTGAGTTTAATCTCGATTGGAAGAATCTTCATCCGAAGCTATAAGAATATCAACGATTTTTCTGTATATTGCTTCAGGATTTTTTTTGAAAAGCTTGGCAGTTTTTTGAGCCTCGCTGCGACTGCCTGAATAAAGCTTGATTTCAAGGAGCGGCAGGTCGTCATCGTCATAAATACCAAGGATGGAGTTGTATTCTTCGCCACGTATAGGCTCAATACCTGCTTTGATTTTTTGTTTTGCCGCTTCTTCTTTAAAATACGGCTTTATAAATTTTTTTATAGGTGCTCTTATGTAAGCCGGGATTGTATCCTCAAGATACCTTATTGCTTCTTTACCCGGTGCTTCAAGAACAAACACATCACAGCTATGGTCGTCATGGAGCTTTGTTATGTGGTTTATTTCTTCAAGATGACCAAGAGCAATCTGAAACTCTACATAGTTTACATTACAGTTTTCAAATATAAGATTTATAAGGTCGTCGTACCGCAAGGGTCTGTCTGCGGCAGACATTGTGTATAAAATAATGCACTGTATTTTTGCATTATCGTTAATTTCTCGGTTATATACCATTTAAATTCACTCCGTAAGGGAAATATATAAACATTTTAACATATGAGGGAATAAAAATCAATACCTTTTATAAGATTTAAAGAGAGGAAAAAAGATATGAAACTAACAAGAGAAGAAGAGCTTGCAAGACTCTGCGAAATGGAAGCCATAGAGCGTGATATAAGAAATAGCCGGGGTATTACATATATAGCAGGTGTAGACGAGGCAGGCAGAGGTCCCCTTGCGGGTCCTGTATATGCGGCTGCGGTAATACTTCCGGAAAATTGCGTTATAGAAAAGTTAAACGACTCCAAAAAGCTGTCCGAGAAGAAAAGGGAAGAGCTTTATGATATAATTATCGATAAAGCAATCGCCTGGAGTGTTATGTCGGTAGACGAAAAAACAATTGACGAGATTAACATTTTAAATGCAACCTTTCTTGCTATGAACAAGGCGGCAGAGGCTCTAAGT
The DNA here is from genome assembly GCA_964632665.1 of uncultured Lachnospiraceae bacterium. GTDB lineage: Bacteria > Bacillota > Clostridia > UBA1381 > UBA1381 > RGIG9115. The sequence continues at coordinate 8,231 of CAZWCO010000042.1, forward strand.
CCCTCTCCGGAGCACGTGCTCGTTGACGGAAACCGTATATCCGGTATGAAATACCCCTGCACAACTGTTGTTAAAGGCGATTCCAAAAGCATAAATATAGCTGCTGCTTCAATTCTTGCTAAGGTTTCAAGGGACAGATTTATCTGTGAAATAGCAGAAAAATATCCTGAATATTCCTTTGATGCGCATAAGGGCTATGGTACAAAGGTACATACAGACGCTATTTTAAAGTACGGGCCCTGTGAAATCCACAGAATGTCCTTTCTTAAAAAAATATTAGGAGAACAAAAATGACATATAAACAGG
>CAZWCO010000043.1:0-8419 GCA_964632665.1 uncultured Lachnospiraceae bacterium
CATCTTCAGCACGCCTACAGTCAGGATGAGATTAAAAAAATCTTCCTGTCCGCAGGCTTTTCCACAGTTGATGCCTACTCTCCGCTGACATTTTCACCACCTGAAAAAGACGATATGCGAATAGTTTTTGTGGCAAAGTGAGAACCGTTTAAAAAACGGTTCTTTTTTTATGGCAAAACCCCTCAAAAAACCGCTTGGCTATGCCATTTTACCCTTATATTTCAAATAGGTTAAAATCCTTGTAAAACATTGCTTTTTTCAGGGATTTGTGCTATAATTAAGTATAAGTATATCCCCATCTTTTTTGGTTAGGAGGAATTAAAAAAGTGGCTAAGAAATTTAAAGAAAAAGAGCTTGATATGGAGGCTATTTCCAATCAGAAAATAGTGGATGTCGAGCTTAACTCGGAGATGAAAAAGTCATATATTGACTACTCAATGAGTGTTATAGTTTCTCGTGCACTACCTGATGTCCGTGACGGTATGAAGCCTGTTCACAGACGTATTTTATACGATATGTACGAATCAAATCTTTTGTATGAGAGTGATTTCAGAAAATCAGCCGCAACCGTCGGTGACGTGCTCGGTAAATATCACCCTCATGGTGACAGCTCGGTATATTTTGCAATGGTACGTCTTGCTCAGGACTTCTCTCTCAGGTATCCTCTTGTTCAGGGTAAGGGCAACTTCGGTTCAATAGACGGTGACCCTCCTGCTGCATACAGATACACAGAAGCCAAAATGTCAAAAATTGCGGCACACATGCTAAGCGACATAGAAAAGGAAACTGTTGACTTCGTTCCAGACTATGATGATAAATTAAAAGAGCCAAGCGTTCTTCCGTCACGTTTCCCAAATCTTCTTGTAAACGGTTCAAGCGGTATCGCAGTAGGTATGGCAACAAACATCCCGCCACACAATCTCTGTGAGGTGGTGGATGGTATTGTAGCTGTTATTGATGACCCATACATTACCCTTGAAGAGCTTATGACTCACATTCAGGGACCTGACTTCCCGACAGGTGCTATGATTATGGGAAGAAGCGGCATAAGACGTGCGTACTCAACAGGCCGTGGCCGCATTATCATGCGTGCAAAGGCAGAAATTGAAGAATATAACGGCAGAAACAGAATTGTTGTAACAGAGCTTCCGTATCAGGTAAACAAGGCAAAGCTTGAAACTCAAATAAACGAGCTTGTCCGTGATGGCAGAATTGACGGAATATCTGCAACAAGAGACGAGTCTGACCAGAACATAAACTTTATTATAGAGCTTAAAAAGGACGCAAACCCAAACATCGTCCTTAACAATCTTTATAAGCTTACTCCAATGCAGGAGACCTTTGGTATTATTCTTGTTGCACTTGTTGACGGACAGCCAAAGTGCCTTAACCTGCGTGAGATAATTGATGCATATATTGCACATCAGGAAGATGTTATAAGAAGACGTGTTAATTTTGACCTTAACAAAGCAAAAGAGCATGCGCATCTCCTTGAAGGCTATAAAATTGCAATTGATTTTATTGACGAGGTAATAAACATTATCCGTTCATCATCAAATGTTGCAGACTCCAAGGTAAATCTTATGGAACGCTTTGGACTTTCAGAGGTACAGGCTACTGCTATTGTACAGATGCAGCTTGGTAGACTCTCCGGTCTTGAAAGAAACAAAATAGAAGAAGACTATCAGGACACAATCGCAAAAATTGCAGAGTACACAGAAATCCTTGGAGATAACGCAAAGGTACTTGAAATTGTAAAAGAAGACCTTATTACAATGAAGAACAAGTTCGGCGATGAAAGACGTTCAGAAATCTCTATGGCAACAGATGAGCTTGAGGACGAGGACTTAATTGAAGAAGAGGATGTTGTTCTTACAATGTCCCATAACGGATATATCAAGAGAGTTCCTGTTGATACCTACAAATCACAGCACAGAGGCGGCAGAGGTATCTTTGGAATGTCCACAAGGGAAGAGGACTATGTTGAAAATCTGTTCAGCACGTCAACCCATGATAATATACTTTTCTTTACTACAAGAGGTGTTGTATATAAGCTTAAGGGTTACCAGATTCCTGAAGCCGGCAGAACGGCTAAGGGCACGGCGATTGTTAACCTTCTTCCTCTCGAAGCAGGAGAAAAGGTTACTGCTATGATTCCAATAAGGGAATTTTCAAGCTATCAGGACCTTGTATTTATAACAAGAAACGGTGTTGCTAAGAAAACATCCCTGACAGACTATTCAAGAATACGTGCCGGCGGACTTCGTGCAATTAATCTTGACGAGGACGATGTTCTTATTGACGTACTTGTTTCCGAGGCTGATAATGACATAATGCTTACAACTCATAACGGTATGGCAATAAGGTTTAAGGAAGAGGACGTGCGAGGCGTTGGCAGAACAGCCCGCGGCGTGCGTGGAATAAGACTTAAAGGTGACGACTACGTTATAGGCGGCGCTGTAATCTGTGATGGTTCAGAGTGTCTTATTGTTTCCGAAAACGGATTTGGTAAAAAGACAAGCTTTGATGAGTATAAGGTGCAGTCAAGAGGCGGCATGGGTGTTAAGACATATAAGGTTACTGAAAAGACAGGTAAGCTGATTGGAATGACAGCTGTCAATGACGAGAATGATATTATGCTCATAACATCGGACGGTGTAGTAATCAGAATGCACGCTAATGAAATAAGCACAATCGGCAGAAACACCCAGGGTGTAAGACTTATGCGCTGTGCAGATGGTGTAAACGTTGTTGGTATGGCAAAGACATCATTTGATACCGGCGAGGAAGAAGAGGTTGCACCCGAGAATCCCATAGCAGCAGAAGTAGAGGAGAATGAATAATGAAAAAAATAAAAATAGAAATCGAAATGGAAAATGGCGGTATAATCAAAGCAGAGCTTTACCCTGAAATTGCACCGATTACAGTTAATAACTTTGTAAATCTCATAAATGATAATTTCTTTGACGGACTAATATTCCACAGAGTAATTAAAGGCTTTATGATACAGGGCGGAGGCTATGATGTAAACGGAAACATTAAGCATACAAGCTCTATTAAAGGTGAGTTTGCGTCAAACGGAGTAGAAAACAAGCTTCTTCATGTAAGAGGTGTGCTTTCAATGGCAAGAACCATGATTCCGGACTCTGCATCAAGTCAGTTCTTTATTATGCACATGGACGCTCCGCATCTTGACGGACAGTATGCAGCATTCGGTCAGGTTACTGACGGCATGGATGTTGTAGATGCAATTGCAGACGAAAGAACAGACTATTCTGATAAGCCCCTTAACGATTGCGTTATAAAAACAATGCGTATTATATAATTTTGGGAGAGAAAAATGGCGGAAATAATTATTAAAAATGAACATGTAACATTACCGCTTAGACTGGTTGAAGAAATTTTTCCAACTGCAAACCCCACTTTTATAAAGGTGTATATGCATATGCTCATGCTTAGTGCAAAAGGGAAAAATATTGATACTGTAACTGTTGCATCAGACCTGCAGCTTCTTGAAAGTGACGTTTTACAGGCAGTAAGCTTCTGGAACGGATACGGTGCACTTTCCATTTTGGACAGTGCAGTACAGGGAGATGACTCTGAGCAGTATGTTGATGTGCCATCGACCTATGATGTACGTGTGGTTACGGAAAATATTGCAGAAAATTCAAAAATGTCTGAAATGCTTCAGCTTGCTCAGGAGGTCCTTGGTAAGACCATCAGCACGGCAGAAATGAAAACTTTGTACTGGATGTACGACAGCCTTGGATTTTCTCCGGAGGTAATACTGATGCTTCTTGAATATTGTGTATCAATTAATAAAAGAGGTATGCAATATATAGAGCGTGTGGCAACCTCATGGCACAGTAAGGGAATTAATACGATTGATGATGTAGAACAATTTCTTTCAAATGAGGAATATACCAAGAACTACATGAACAGCCTTAAAGCTCTGTTTGGTATTCGTGACAGAGCACTTACGAGCATAGAAGAAGAGTATATCAAAAAGTGGCATGACACCTTTGAAATGAGCGAGGAAATGATTGCCCTTGCGTATGAGTATTGTATTCTCAGAATTAATAAGCTCTCTTTTCCGTACATGGACGGGATAATTGTTGATTGGAACGATAAAAATATCAGGACAATTGAAGAGGCAGAAAAAGAAAACGAAAATTTCAAAAAAAATAAAGCCGCATCAACTAATAATGCGGCAACTGACGGCAAAAATTTTGAAAACGAAGAGTTTGAAAAATTTACATGGGAGCAAATGGATTAAAAAATTACCATTTCTGCCAGAAGTAACAGGGCAAGCAGCATAACAATAATATGCCCCCAGAACAAAACTCTTAAAGACCGGATTGATTGGCACTGGGTATACGTCTTAATTGACTTGAATACAAAAAGTGCTGCTCCGCAGATTATTGCGGGGAAGAAGAAAAATACAATCAATCCACCGCCGGAAGTGTTTCTTGTTATAAAGCTTAAAATTATTACAAGATATGCAAGTCCGCACAGGAGAGAGAATGTAAGGGCAGTATATTTTTTTTCAAAAAAAGATAGTAATTTCATAATTTTACTCCAAAGTTTATTTTATGAAAGTATAACACAAAACCTTTTGCATGTCAAGCAAAAGGCGATGAAAGGAATAAGGGTGAAAGCAATGAAGCTTATAGCAGCAGTATCAGAAAATTGGGGTATAGGCAAGGATAATGACCTTTTATTTTCTATTCCTACAGATATGAAATTTTTCCGTGAAACAACAAAAGGGCATACTGTTGTAATGGGACGCAAAACCCTTGAGTCCTTTCCGGGAGGAAAACCCCTTAAAAACAGAGTAAATATTGTGCTTTCAAAACGGCTGAAGGATGGGGAGGGCTACACCGTTGTAAGAAGCCTTGAGGAGCTTCTTGATGTTGTAGGTAAAATAGACGATGAAGTGTTTATTATAGGCGGCGAAAGTATTTATAAGCTTCTTCTCCCTTATGCAGACACAGCGTATATAACAAAGGTTGATGCTTTTGTTCCTGCCGATTCTTTTATGCCAAATCTTGACAATGATAAGTTCTGGGAGCTTGAAAGCAGCTCTGCAAGAATAAGTGAGAACGATTTATCATTCAGATTCTGCACATATAAAAGAATTTCCGGGGAGTGATAATGCTTTGGGTAATAAGGTGTTACAAAACCTGAATAAGGGTAAATTATCAAAGAGCCAGCAAAAAATTGCGGATTTTATAACAGAAAACGAAAAAACAGCTTTTACAATGACTGCTGCACAGCTTGCAGCGTCTGTTGGAGTAAGTGAAGCCACAGTTGTCAGGTTTGCATCTATTCTTGGCTTTGACGGATATCATCAGTTCCAGAAGGCTCTTGCGGCAGAAGCGAGAAATCAGCTTACTGCCATTGAGAGAATGGAACTACTTTCAAAAAGAGGCGAGGGCGCAGATGTAATAAAAAAGGTTCTTAAATCCGATATGGAAAAGATAGAGCGAACAATGCGTGACCTTGACTATGAAAGCTTTAATAAGGCGGTAAGCGCACTCCTTTCCGCAAAAAATATTTATATTGCGGGAGTCAGGAGCTCGGCGGCACTTGTAAAATTCTGCGGCTTTTATTTTGAGCTGTTGTTTGATAACTGTCATGCAATAACAGGCTCTGGTGGAGAGGATATAATTCAGCAGCTATTTCACGCAGGTGAGGGAGATGTTGTAATAGGTATCAGCTTTCCAAGGTATTCTGCGGGAATGGTTAAGGCAATGGAGTTTGCCAAAAACAGAGGTGCTTTTATAATATCTGTTACGGACAGCCCAATGTCGCCTATTGTACCACATTCGTCATGTGTACTCCTTGCAGAAAGCAGCATGGACTCCTTTGCAGACTCTCTTGTAGCACCCATGAGTATTTTAAACGCTCTTATATTCAGCGTGGGGTATTCCATGAAAAATAAAACAAAGCAGATTTTTGATGAGCTGGAGAATATATGGAAGGATTATGAAGTGTATGACTTCAACAGCTGATAATATTATAGTTGTGGGCGGCGGTGCTGCGGGTATGATTGCCGGTATTTACGCCGCTGAAACTTCTAAAAACGTTGTTATAATTGAAAAAAACAAAATGCTTGGACGAAAGCTCAGGATTACAGGTAAAGGCAGATGTAATATAACAAACTCTGCAGATATTTCAGACTTTTTTAAGAACATTCCTGTAAACTCCAGCTTTTTGTACAGCGCACTTTATTCATATACAAATGACAGTATAGTATCACTTCTTGAAAGTGAGGGTGTAAAAACAAAGGAAGAGCGTGGAGGCCGTATTTTCCCTGTATCCGATAATGCGCACCACGTGGCAGATGCTCTTGCACGTCTTCTAAAAAAACGTGGTGTAAAGATTATTCATGACGAAGTAACAGATATCTTTACGCAAAACAACTGTGTAACAGGCGTAAAAACAAAAAAGGGTAATAGCTATAAAGGCAGGGTTATTCTTGCGACAGGCGGGGTTTCCTATCCTCTTACCGGCTCGGACGGAAAGGGACATGAACTTTCAAAAAAGCTCGGTCATACAGTAACAAAGCTTAAAGGGTCACTCGTGCCTGTGGTTACGGATGATAAATGGGTACATTCCCTTGCAGGTCTATCCCTTAAAAACGTAACAGTTACAGTTAAGAAAAACGGTAAGACAGTATTTTCAGACTTAGGCGAAATGCTTTTTACTCACTTTGGACTAAGTGGACCCTTGATACTTTCTGCATCATCACATATGCGTGATGTTGAAAATGGGGAGTATAAAATATATATTGACTTAAAGCCAGCGCTTGACGAAAAAAAGCTTGATGCAAGACTTTTAAGGGATTTTGAAGAGGAGCTTAACAGAGACTTAATAAACGGACTGGATAAGCTGCTTCCAAAAGCACTTATTCCTGTTATTATACAAAATTCCGGTATTGACGGAAGAAAAAAAATCAACAGCGTTACAAAAACAGAGCGTCAAAACCTTGTTAAAGCCATAAAAGAGCTTTGCGTTTTCCCGATAGGCTTCAGACCTGTTAAAGAGGCTATTATTACTTCGGGAGGAATAAGTGTAAAGGAGATAAATCCGTCAACTATGGAGTCAAAGCTCGTTAGGGGACTTTATTTTGCGGGAGAAATAATTGATGTTGATGCGTATACAGGAGGATATAACCTTCAAATTGCCTGGTCAACCGGGTATCTTGCAGGTGTAAATGCATCCGATACGCTTTGATATAAAAATACTAAGGGGAGGAAATCATCATGTCAAAATTCAAAGAGTTTTTAAAAAGAAAGGATATCGTCATATCGGGACAGAGATATGGAATTGACGCAATGTCAGCAATGGCAAACGGACTTTTTGCGTCACTACTGATTGGAACAATCCTTTCTACCATAGGCAAGCAGCTCGGTATTAATTTCCTTGTAGAAATAGGTAATTATGCCTCCGCTGTAAAAGGCGCTGCAATGGCAATCGCAATTGCGTTTTCGCTAAAGAGTCCGCCGCTTGTTATGTTTTCTCTTGCTGCTGTTGGAAGTGCGGCAGATACTCTTGGAGGTGCAGGAGGCCCCCTCGCTGTATTTGTTATAGCAGTAATTGCGACAGAGGTGGGAAAAGCCGTAAGTAAAGAAACAAAAATAGATATTCTTGTAACACCTGTTGTTACAATTTGTGTTGGCTGTGCTCTTGCGATGTTTCTTGCTCCGCCAATTGGCAAAATTGCAAGTGCCGTAGGCGGTGCTATAATGTGGGCAACAGAGTTCCAGCCCTTCTTTATGGGTATTGTAGTAGCAGTAATTGTTGGTGTTGCTCTTACGCTTCCCATAAGCTCTGCGGCTATTTGTGCGGCTCTTGGACTTACAGGTCTTGCAGGTGGTGCGGCAGTTGCCGGCTGCTGTGCGCAGATGGTAGGCTTTGCAGTTATGAGCTACCGTGAAAATAAGGTAGGAGGCCTTGTTGCACAAGGACTTGGTACAAGTATGCTCCAAATGGGCAACATTGTAAGAAATCCAAAAATATGGATACCCCCAACAGTAGCATCTGCAGTTTGCGGACCAATTGCAACATGTATATTTAAGCTTGAAATGAATGGTGCGGCAGTATCATCAGGTATGGGTACCTGCGGACTTGTTTCACAGATAGGCGTTTACACAGGCTGGTTGTCCGATATAGAAAACGGACTTAAAGCGTCAATTACCGCTTTTGACTGGATTGGTCTTATACTTATATCCTTTGTATTGCCGGCTGTTGTAACACTTCTTGTTGCAGCTCCAATGCGCAAAAAAGGTCTTATCAAGGAAAATGATTTGAAGCTTGATGTTTGATATACATAAAAAGGGGATGTTTAAAAATGCACAGACCGTTCAATGGCTTTAACTGTGCATTTATAAGCAATCATGATTAGTGATAACTC
>CAZWCO010000044.1:0-8297 GCA_964632665.1 uncultured Lachnospiraceae bacterium
AACAGAGCATAATGGATATGGTAAATTTAAAAATTAACGGTCAGGAAGTATCAGTTCCTGCAGGGTTTACAGTACTTGAAGCTGCTCGTGAGGTTGGTATCGATATTCCTACACTTTGTTACCTTAAGGAATACTCAGAGACAGGCTCATGCAGAATGTGTGTTGTTGAAATAGTAGGAGCAAGAGCTCTCCAGGCTGCTTGTGTATATCCTGTGGCAGAGGGTATAGAGGTACTTACTCACTCACCAAAGGTAAAGGCAGCAAGAAAGTCAACTCTTGAGCTTATACTTTCAAACCATGACAGAAAATGTCTTACATGTATCAGAAATCAAAACTGTGAGCTTCAGGCGCTTGCAGACGAGCTTGGTGTTACAGACATCAGATACGAGGGTGAGGTTATCCCAAGAGAAATTGATGACCTTTCACCATCAATTATAAGAGACAATAACAAGTGCGTACTTTGCCGCCGCTGTGTAAACGTATGTAAAAACGTGCAGACAGTTGGAGCAATTGACGCAACAGAAAGAGGCTTTAAGACACAAATCGCATGTGCATTTAATGCATCACTTGCAGATACAAACTGCGTAAACTGCGGACAGTGTATAGCAGCCTGTCCTGTTGGTGCACTTAAGGAAAAGGACAGCACAGACGAAGTATTTGCTGCAATTGCAGATCCTGACAAGTACGTTATAGTACAAACAGCTCCGGCTGTTCGTGCAGCACTTGGTGAGGAATTCGGCTTCCCTATGGGAACACCTGTAACAGGTAAGATGGCAGCAGCACTCCGTCGTCTTGGCTTTGACAAGGTATTTGACACAGACACAGGCGCTGACCTTACAATTATGGAAGAAGGAACAGAGCTCCTTGACAGAATTCAAAACGGCGGCAAGCTTCCGCTTATTACATCATGTAGCCCAGGCTGGATAAAGTTCTGTGAGCATAACTTCCCTGACTTTATAGACAATCTTTCAAGCTGTAAGTCACCACACCAGATGTTTGGTGCAATTTTAAAGACATATTATGCAAAGAAGCATAACATAGACCCTGAAAAGATGGTTGTAGTTTCTGTAATGCCATGTGTTGCAAAGAAATTTGAATCATCAAGAGAAGAAATGGAAGCAAACGGTCTTCGTGATGTTGATATTGTAATCTCAACAAGAGAGCTTGCAAGAATGATTAAGGCATCAGGAATTCAATTTAACAAGCTTCCTGACGAAGCATTTGACCAGCCATTCCAGGAAGCAACAGGCGCCGGCGTTATCTTTGGCGCAACAGGCGGCGTAATGGAAGCAGCACTCAGAACTGTTGAAGAAATTCTTGAGGGCAAGACAATTGACAAGATTGACTATGAAATGGTCCGCGGAACAGAAGGCATTAAAGAGGCAACACTTAACATTGCCGGCAAGGATATAAGAATTGCCGTTGCACACGGTCTTGGAAATGCAAGAAAGCTTCTTGAAAGCATCAGATCAGGCGAAAAGTCATACGAGTTTGTTGAAATCATGGCATGTCCCGGCGGCTGTGTAACAGGCGGCGGTCAGCCAATTGTTTCTGCAAAGGGATATATGGACAAGGATGTTAAAAAGGAAAGAGCAAAGGCACTTTACGCAGAGGATGTAAACGCAACCTTAAGAAAGAGCCACGAAAATCCTGATATTAAGCTCCTTTACAGCGAGTTCCTTGAAAAGCCGGGCTCACATAAGAGCCATGAGCTTCTTCACACTAAGTATGTAAAGAGACCAAGATTCTAATCAATAAAAAAGTCGCAAGTATGCCAAGTGTTCTTAAGGACACTTGGCAGCGATATAAATTCTTTCAGAATTTGCGATATACCTTCGGTGCGATATATCCTTTTGGATGCGATATGTGCCTACGGCACGAGTTAAAGAATTTATATTATATCCCATTCGGCTTTAGCCCGAATATATCGAATTTACGAATGTAAATATATCGCGTTGACTTTAAGTCAACATATCGCCATAAAAAATAACCTCTCAAAATGGCTTTATTATGCCAAATTGAGAGGTTTTTTAGTTGGTAACTATCCTTAACAGTACACAGCTTAACCATTTGCGGTTTTAAAGGGAAATATCCGCAAATGGCTTATCAAAATTTATCCTCGCACTTTTTGCTTCGGATGTAAGTAGCTTCGATAGACTTTGCAAGTTTTGTTTTAGGGAATGGTCCTTTTTTGTCATCTTTTTTACGTAAATTTTATGACATTTTAAAACTATCCCAACTGTCTAATGATTTAGAATCATCTCCATCTAAAAAACTGCGGAGTGTTCTTATGAACACTCCGCCATTGATAACTTTTTATTAGTAGTTCTTGCAATTGATTTCAAAATAGCTTTGTGGATGTGCACATGTAGGACACATTTCGGGAGCCTTTGTACCAACTACGATATGTCCGCAGTTTCTGCATTCCCATACCTGAACTTCGCTCTTTGCAAAAACTTCAGCAGCTTCTACATTCTTTAAAAGTGCGCGGTAGCGTTCCTCGTGGCTCTTTTCTATTGCTGCAACAAGACGGAACTTCTGTGCAAGCTCAGGAAAGCCTTCTTTTTCTGCTGTTTCAGCAAAGCCGGCGTACATGTCTGTCCATTCGTAATTCTCGCCGTTTGCAGCTTCTGCAAGATTTTCTGCAGTACTTCCAATGCCTTCAAGCTCCTTAAACCACATTTTTGCATGTTCTTTTTCGTTATCGGCAGTTTTAAGGAAAAGGGCAGCTATCTGCTCAAAGCCGTCTTTCTTTGCTTTTGAAGCAAAGTATGTATACTTGTTTCTTGCCTGTGACTCGCCTGCAAAAGCAGCTTCAAGATTTTTTTCTGTCTCAGTTCCTGCATATTTGTTTGCCATAAATATTCATTCCTTTCAAAAGAATTATTTTACATAATTATACCATTTTAATCTTTAGATTTCAAGTAGTTTATAAAAAAACCTTGACATAATGTGGGTGCAAGTGTTATAATAATACAGATACAAATTTTGGCGGAAGGAGAGAAAGAAATGCAGACAAAGAAAAAGAAACAGCTTACTTTCAGAGAAAAGCCGCTTTTTCGTTCGGGTAATACTCTTTACTACGGCGACCCAAGCGAGCGATATATATTACAGCTTGATATTACAGAGACAAAGACTGTAAAGGATATACAGTGTGCCACAAAGGTAAAAATAAAGGTTATTTCAAACACAGGAGACCTTGAAAATCCTCAGATTTTCCGTGAGTCCGAGAAAGAGGATATTTATACAGCCCTCGATATAGGCAGCTGGTGGCTTAAAATGGCATTAAGTAACTAAAAAATGGAGCGTCGCAATTCAGAAAACCGCGGATTTTCCGCGGTTTTCTTTATTTGCTCTCAATCTTAGGGAATAGATAAAAATTGTGCAGAACGGACGAAACGCAGTATTATGCTACTTATGTAGCATAATACCTTGCCCGACCGCGTACGAGTGTACGCCGAGAGGTGCGCTTTCGTTCGTAGTTCAATGGCATAAAAAAATAGGAATTCGCAAAATTTGCGAATTCCTACAATAATTTATAAATCGTCTTTAATCCTAATTGCTTATAAATATCGGGTTAATGCCATTGAACGGTCTGTGCATTTTTAGCATTCCCACATCAACCCTCGTAGCCATTAGGATTATTCCTCTGCCATCTCCAAGAGTCTGTACACATTCTTTCAATTCCGTACTGTGCTTCCCAGCCAAGCTCTGCTTTTGCTTTTGCAGGGTCTGCAAAGCACTCTGCAATATCGCCCGGGCGTCTGTCAACAATTTTGTACGGAACATCTGCACCGCTTGCTTTCTTAAACGCCTCTACTATCTGGAGTACAGAGTAGCCGTTACCTGTACCAAGATTATAAATGTGAACTCCCGGCTTATATGTGCAATTTTCAACTGTCTTTACATGGCCGCATGCAAGGTCAACAACGTGGATATAATCACGCACGCCTGTTCCGTCAACGGTGTCATAGTCGTTTCCGAATACAGAAAGCTCCTTGAGCTTACCAACTGCAACCTGTGTAATATACGGAAGAAGGTTATTGGGAATTCCCTTGGGGTCTTCGCCCATTGTTCCGCTCTCATGTGCGCCGATTGGGTTAAAGTAACGGAGAAGTGACACAGAAAGCTTTGGATTTGCTTTTGTCACATCTGTTAAAATATCCTCAATCATAAGCTTTGTTGAGCCGTAGGGGTTTGTGGTTGAACGTGGAAAATCCTCTCTTATGGGCACAGTTTTTGGTGTTCCGTAAACTGTTGCAGAGCTTGAGAAAACAATATTGTTTACATCATACTTTTCCATAAGCATAAGAAGATTTAAAGTGCCTGTTATGTTGTTATGGTAGTAGGTAATAGGTATCTGTGTTGACTCTCCAACAGCTTTGAGTCCTGCAAAATGGATTACAGAATCAAACTTATGGTCCTTAAACGCCTGTTCCATTGCGTCAATGTCAAGCATGTCAACCTTATAGAAAGGGAAATCCTTTCCTGTAATTTTCTTTACTGCGTCAAGAGACTTTTCACATGAATTTGAAAGATTGTCAAGTACAACTATTTCATAGTCCCTGTTCAAAAGCTCTACGCAGGTATGGCTGCCGATATATCCTGCTCCGCCTGTTACTAATATTTTCATTTAATATTCCGTCCTTTCCAAATTAAGCTTGTAAGATAATGTCATAAGAGAATCTGTTATATGTACGTTTTCTATTGCCACTTTTTTATCTGTTTTAATTTCTGTATAGGCAAAATTTAAAATTCCCTTTACTCCTGCGTTTATAACACGTGTTGCAACCTCTTGCACATGATTTTTTGGTATTGCAATAATTGCCACATCAACCCTGTTTTCAGAAATAAAGCTTTCAAGCTCTTCCACGTCATATATTTTTGTGCTGTTGACCTCCTCGCCTATAATTGATGGGTTATTATCAAACATGGCAAGAATTGTAAAGCCCCGCTTTCCTATGGAGTCATGGTTTGCAAGGGCTCTGCCAAGGTTACCGGCACCGATAATAATGGCAGTATTCCCGTTTTTAACACCAAGGATTTCGCCTATGGTGCTGTGAAGATATTCCACATTGTATCCGTAGCCCTGCTGACCAAAGCCGCCGAAATAATTAAAATCCTGTCGTATCTGGGAAGCAGTTACATTCATCTTCTGACTAAGTGCTCCCGAAGAAATACGCTTTATATCCATCTTAAGTAATTCACTTAAATATCTGTAATACCTCGGAAGTCTTTTTATAACAACGTCAGGGACTTGTTTTTCATAAATTCCCATAAAATTCCTCTTTTTTAATCAATTTTTTTGATTGTGTCCATTACATATTCTGCAAATTCAAGACCTGTGCAGCCTGTGTCACGGCCTGTAATTGTAAGCTTCTTTTCTTCATACATACAAATATCAAGAGCTTTTTCAAGAACGTCTGCCTGTGCCTGATATCCGATGTGTGAAAGAAGCATTACGCCTGCTCTAATAATTGAGCATGGGTCTGCATACTTGTCTCTGCCCTCAAGTACCATTCTTGGTGCGCTGCCGTGGATTGCCTCAAACATAGCGTACTTTTTACCGATGTTTGCGCTTCCTGCTGTACCTACGCCGCCCTGGAACTCTGCTGCCTCGTCTGTAAGAATGTCTCCGTAAAGGTTAGGAAGAACAAGAACCTGGAAGTCTGTTCTTCTTTTTGGGTCAACAAGCTTTGCTGTCATAATATCAATATACCAGTCGTCAAGCTCAATACCCGGATAGTCCTTTGCAACCTCCTGACATATGCGGAGGAACTTGCCGTCTGTTGTTTTAATAACGTTTGCCTTTGTTACACATGTAACCTTTGTTTTCCCGTTTTTCTTTGCATACTCAAATGCTGCTCTTGCAATTCTTTCAGAGCCGTCTGATGTTGCAACGGTAAAGTCAATTGCAAGGTCGTCTGTTACGTGTACACCCTTTGAGCCTACTGCGTAGCCGCCCTCTGTGTTTTCACGGTAGAATGTCCAGTCAATGCCCTGGTCAGGAACCTTAACAGGTCTTACATTTGCGAAAAGGTCAAGCTCTTTTCTCATTGCAACGTTGGCACTTTCAATATTCGGCCATGGGTCGCCTGCTCTTGGTGTTGTTGTAGGGCCTTTAAGGATTACGTGACAAGCCTTAAGCTCTTCTAAAACATCGTCAGGAATTGCCTTGTTTGCTTTTACTCTGTTTTCTATGGTAAGACCGTCAATTACCTTGAACTCTATCTTGCCTTTTTCCATTTCGTCCTTTAAAAGAAATTCAAGTATCTTATGTGCTGCATTTGTGATTGCAGGACCAATTCCGTCACCGCCGCATACACCGATAACAATTTTGTCAAGACTTTCATAATCTATAAAGTCCTTTTCCTGCTTCATTTTTTCTATTCTTACGTTTTGCTCCTCCAAGATTTTTGCAAACTTTTCAAGAGCCGCTTCAATTTCCGGTTTGTATCCCATGTTTAATCAATCCTTTCCGTTTTGCCTTGTGTAATTGAGAAGTCCTCCGGCAATTAGCATTGCACGCTGTCTTTCGGAAAGACTTACAGTTGTTTTGATTTGGTCACCTGTTGTTTTGTTTGTAACAAGAACAATGTCACCTGAGCTTATCTGCTCTGTAATATTCTTTATTTCAAGGTCATCACCCTGTGAAATCTTGTCATAATCACTCTCATTTTCAAAAACAAGAGGTACAATACCTGCGTTTATAAGGTTTGCCATATGAATTCTTGCAAATGATTTTGTTATAACCGCCTTAACTCCAAGATACAGTGGAGCAAGCGCCGCGTGCTCACGTGATGAGCCCTGGCCGTAGTTTACTCCGCCCACAACAATGCTTTTCTTAAGCTCAAGGGCACGTGTTGGGAAGGTTTCGTCACAGACTGCAAAGCAATGCTTTGAAATTTCCGGAATGTTTGAACGTAGGGGAAGTATCTTTGCGCCTGCCGGCATAATGTGGTCTGTTGTAATGTTATCCCCTACCTTAAGAGCACATTTTGCCTCTATGCTTTGGCTAAGTGGCTCTGAAACAGGGAACGGCTTAATGTTTGGTCCGCGAAGAACTTCTACTGTGTCCATTTCCTCTGCCGGAACAGGTGGTACAACCATGTTGTCGTTTATGTCAAACTCTGCCGGAATTTCAAACTCCGGCATATCTCCTAAGGTTCTTGGGTCTGTAAGGTAGCCTGTAAGAGCAGACGCCGCCGCAAGCTCAGGGGATACAAGGTAAACCTGACCGTCCTTTGTGCCGGAGCGTCCCTCAAAGTTTCTATTAAAGGTACGAAGTGAAATACCTGCAGAATTTGGTGACTGTCCCATACCTATGCACGGTCCGCATGCACTTTCAAGTATTCTTGCACCTGCGTCAATCATAACGGATAATGCTCCGTTTTTGGCAAGCATGTTAAGCACCTGCTTTGAGCCGGGAGCAATTGAAAGTGAAACATCCGGATGTACTGTTTTGCCCTTTAAAATGTGTGCAACCTTGAGCATGTCAAGAAGTGAAGAGTTTGTACATGAGCCGATGCATACCTGGTCAATCTTGAGCTTGCCTATTTCCTCACATGTTTTTACATTATCAGGTGAATGAGGACAAGCTGCCATTGGAACAAGGGAGCTAAGGTCAATTTCTACAACCTCATCATACTCTGCACCCTCGTCTGCGCTAAGTGGTACGTATACATCTTCTCTTCCCTCTGCCTTAAGGAAAAGACGTGTTACCTCGTCTGATGGGAATATTGATGTAGTAGCGCCCAGCTCTGCGCCCATGTTTGTGATTGTTGCACGCTCGGGGACTGAAAGTGTTTTTACACCCTCGCCCGAATACTCAATTATTTTGCCAACGCCGCCCTTAACAGAAAGACGTCTTAACACCTCAAGTATTACGTCCTTTGCCGCAACCCATGGCTGCAGCTTGCCTGTAAGACGTACATTTACAATTTTGGGGTATGTTATATAATATGCACCGCCGCCCATTGCGACTGCAACGTCCATACCGCCTGCGCCTATGGCAATCATACCAATGCCGCCGCCTGTTGGTGTATGGCTGTCAGAGCCGATTAATGTTTTGCCCGGTGCACCAAAACGCTCCAGATGTACCTGATGGCAGATACCGTTACCTGGTCTTGAGAAGTAAATTCCGTGCTTTTTACATACACTTCCTATAAACCTGTGGTCGTCTGCGTTTTCAAAGCCGTTTTGAAGTGTGTTATGGTCAATATATGCAACAGATCTCTCTGTTTTTACTCTTGGAACACCCATTGCCTCAAATTCAAGATATGCCATTGTTCCTGTTG
>CAZWCO010000045.1:0-5505 GCA_964632665.1 uncultured Lachnospiraceae bacterium
TTAAATTGTTAAGTGATACTGCCACTTAACGATCTGGACTTTTTTTACATCCCCTGCCTTTTATTCTTCAAAACAATTATATGTTTCCAATATCTCTTTGAAGCGACAATGGTGCATGAATGAGCCTGGAGTCTCTTTCAAGCATACGCCTTTTGGGTAATATATTGCTCATTTTATCTTAATGCCAGTACGTCTTTTTCATACTTTCTAACAAGAGTTATATAATCCTTTTCTACTCCCTCACGCTTTAAATATTCTTCCCAGACATCACCAAATGGAGCTGTCTTTAGTTCTTCCTGACACACCATTAAGCCGGTCATGTCATTTTCGTCCTGCATGTTCTTCATAAGACTTTGAGGCTGAAGAAGTGCAAACAAAAGTGCCTTTTGTACATTTCTCATACCTGTAATCCATGCAGAGATACGGTTAATAGACGCGTCAAAGTAGTCTGTTGCTATAAACACTCTGTCAAGGGCATCGTTACATACAATTTCTCTTGCAATATCTCTTGTTTCATCATCAAAAAGCACTACGTGGTCACTGTCCCATCTTACCGGTTTTGTAACATGAAGTGCAATCTTGTCATGGAAAAGGAGCATTGAGGATATTTTATCAGAAACGGTTTCTGTTGGATGATAGTGTCCGTTATCCATAAGAGGTGTTATGCCCTTTGCGCATGCATAGTTAAGCCCAAACTCTGCAGAGCCTACTGTATATGACTCAAGTCCTATGCCAAAAACCTTAGATTCAAGGCAAACATATACCTTTGTCTTGTCATAGTCTACGGAAAGAATTTCATCAAGAGATTTTTTAAATCTTGCTCTTGGTCCAAGCTTATCTGCCGGAATGTTTTTGTAGCCATCGGGAATCCAGATATTCATTACACAAGGAACACCTGTTTCCTCTGCAAAATACTGTGATATTTCTATACATCTCTTGCCGTGCTCAACCCAGAACTTTCTTACAGCTTCATCAGGTGATGAAAGAGTAAGGTTATCCTTTACCATATCATGAGAGAAAAATGTGGGGTTAAAATCTATACCCATGTTTCTTTTCTTTGCAAATTCGCACCATGGTGCAAAATGCTCCGGCTTTAAAGCGTCACGGTCCGCCTTATTTCCGTTAAATATTGCGTAGCAGGCGTGAACATTAAGCTTTTTCTTGCCGGGGATAAGTGACATTGCCAAATCCATATCATTCATCAACTCTTCAGGATTTCTTGCCTTGCCGGGATAATTACCTGTTGTTTGTATGCCGCCTGAAAGCTCCTGGTCATTATCAAAGCCTGTAACATCATCTCCCTGCCAGCAATGCATGGAAATGGGCACTTTCTTTAACATGTCAATTGCGCGCTCTGTGTCTACGCCAAGGTTCTTATAAATTAATTTTGCTTCTTCATATCTGCTCATTTTAAAGTCTCCTTTATTGTTTTTAATTAAATTATAACACCCGCAAAATAAAAATTAAAGGACATTTTTTGACTAAAAAAATGTCCTTATTTGCATCCCTTGTATTTCTTTGGAGAAATACCATATTCACTTTTAAACAGCCTGAAGAAAAAGCTTAAATTTTCATAGCCTATACTTTCAGCCACCTGTTTGACACTCATATCTGTATTCTTAAGAAGAAAACAGCTTTGAGAAAGTCTTTTTTCCTGCAACAGCTGTGTATAGTTCTTACCCGTCTGTTTTTTTATTTCTCTTGACAGGGCACTTACATCATAATGAAGAAGCGCGCTCAGCTCCGACAAGCTGGCTGTCTTGTAGTTTTCTTCTATGTACCGGAGTATTTTTACTATTATTTCTTCGCTTTCAGGTTGTTTGAGCCTGTCCGTGTGGTTAATAAGCTGTAAAAACAAAAGCCCCATCGTAACCTGATTTATGTTTCTTTTGTTTGGTGTATCATGTATAAGAGTCCAGATAAGATTTTCTATAAGATTTTGTATGGGAAGTACGTCCGATACTTCAAAGTGTAAATATCCTGTTGCATTTATATTGTTTTTGAGGCAGTCTATTATAAATCTTCGAAGTGGTGTATCCTCCTCGCCAATCATTTTAAGGGTATTGTCAAAAAATACAGGTAGTATTATAAAGTTTACACCTATGTCCTCTTTACCGGCAGAACAGATTTCATGCTCCGTGCCCTGACAGAGAAACAAAAGCTCCCCTTCCCTGAGCTTTATTTTTTTGCCGTCAATTACATGGGTTGTACTACCCTTGCACATATATACTATCTCAACATAGTCATGTGAGTGAGCAGGAAAATGAACGAACCTGGTGTGAGGGCGCACAGTAATAAGCTTACCTGCACCAAGCAGCTTTCTGCTGTTAATCACATCCATACCCGTTTCCATGTAAACGCTACGGTCAATATCCCTTTCGCCGCTAAGTATTTTTTTCTCCTCCGGAGTTATAATTTTTAATCTATCTAACAGTTCCTGGTTTATCATCATAAGAACACCTCTACATAGATTATAGCACACATAATTTAATATGTAAAGTGGATACCCTTTATTTTAAAAACATCTTTAAAAGTCTGCCGTAAATGCCTCTGTTATAAGGCTGATAGCGCATGGGTAAATCCATAAAGGTCTTTTTGTCAACAATACTTTTTGTGTGAGAAAAGGCTTCAAATCCAAGCTTTCCATGGTATGTTCCCATACCACTTTCACCAACTCCGCCAAAGCCCATTTCACTTGTGGCAAGATGAATGACAACATCATTAACACAGCCGCCTCCAAAGGATACCTTACTAAGAACCTGGTTTATATGCTTTTTGTTCTCAGAGAAAATGTACAGAGCAAGTGGCTTTTGCTTGTCCTTTAAAATGGTGAATATGTCTTCAAATTTCTCATAGGTTATTATTGGCATAATGGGTCCGAAAATTTCTTCTTCCATAACACTGTCTTCAAAGGTTACATTGTCCATAACAGTTGGCTCAATTTGAAGAGTGTCCTTATTTACGTTCCCGCCAATTACCACCTTGTCCTGATTTATAAGTCCGGCAACTCTTTCGAAATGCTTTTCATTTATTATTTTCCCGTAGTCAGGATTCTGAAGTGGATTTTCTCCGTACTGCTTCCTGATTTGCATTACAACCTCACTTACAAATTTATCCTTAACGGATTTTTCACAAAGGATATAGTCGGGTGCAACACAGGTCTGTCCGCAGTTAAGATATTTGCCAAAAACAATACGCTTTGCAGCAAGCTTTATTTTTGCAGAGGAGTCAATAATACACGGACTTTTTCCACCAAGCTCAAGGACAGCAGGTGTAAGGTGTTCTGCACATCGGCGAAGAACTTCCTTTCCAACGCTTTGACTTCCTGTGAAAAATACCATGTCAAACTTTTTGTCAAGAAGCTCTGCATTTTCCTTTCTGCCGCCTGTTACAACTGCAATATATTCCGGAGAAAAACATTCTTCTATTATTTTTTTAAGGATATTGCTTGTCTCCGGCGAATATGCACTTGGCTTTACAACAACGGTATTTCCTGCAGCTATTGCATCTGCGATTGGGTCAATTGTAAGCAAAAACGGATAATTCCACGGACTCATAATAAGTACATTTCCGTAGGGGGATGGTTTTTTGTAGCTTACAGAGGCAAACTGTGCTATTGGTGTATATACTATTTTTCTTTTTGCAAACCTCTTTACGTGTCTTATCATGTAGCTTATTTCCGTAAGGGAAAGTCCCACCTCACACATAAAGCCTTCAAAATCACTTTTACCAAGGTCTGCTTTTAGCGCTTCATTTATTTCTTTTTCATATTTCTTGACAGTACTGTACAGCTTTTTAAGCATTTCAATACGAAATTTAACAGGGATTGTTTTACCTGTGTTAAAAAACTCTCTTTGTTTTACAAGGATTTCATCTATATTCATTTCTGACTCCAATCTGCAACCATATAATAAAATTTCTCAAGCTCTTTTGCGTTCATAAGCACCGGCACAGGATACAACGGATTTCCTTCCTTGTCTGCGTGCTTTGCCATAAGCGGAATATCCTCCTCAATAATACCCTCAATATACTTTGGTATATTCATGTTATTATTTAGTGTTTTTATTCTTTCAATAAATTTAGCTGCACCGTCTTTGTGTGTATCGCTTTCCGATGCAACACCAGCAAAAACTGCAAGCTCATAAAGCTTTTTATGTATTTTATCGCCATACGCCTCTAAAACAACCGGAAGTAAAACCGTGTTTGCTAGTCCATGGGGAACATTATACTGTCCGCCCAGGGAATGTGCTACCGCATGAACATAACCAACATAGGACTTAGAAAATGCAATTCCTGCCTTGTAAGCGGCTGTGAGCATATTTTCTCTGGCTTTGTAGTTTTCAGGTTCATTATACGCAAGCTCTATATTTTCAAGTATAAGCTTGACAGCCTCCTTTGCAAGCTGACGTGTTTCTTTGCTGGTTGAGCCGCCTATATATGCCTCTACGGCATGTGTTAATGCATCCATGCCCGTTGTTGATGTAAGACTTTTGGGAAGTGTATATGTAACCTGCGGGTCAAGGACAGCAAAACGCGGAATGAGAGGGAATGAGTTCATGGTGTATTTATGTTTTTTCTCTGTGTCTGTTATAACCGCAGTAAGTGTCACTTCGCTGCCTGTGCCGGCAGTTGTGGGAACAGCGAACAGAGGCGGAAGTTTCCTGAATATTCGAAGATTACCCTTTAAGCCATTAAGACTTCTTTTTGGATATACAGCACGTGCACCAATTGCCTTTGCGCAGTCCATTGCTGAGCCGCCACCAAAGGCAATCAGACATTTGCAATTGCCTGACCTGTACTCACTTAGTGCTTCTTCAACATTGTGTACTGTGGGGTTTGGTCTTGTTTTATCATACAAAACATAATTTATATTATTTACTTTAAGGGACTTTTCAAGTGTTTCTGTTGCTCCGGAGCTTTTAAGAAAGCTGTCAGTGACAATAAATGCAGAGGTAATTCCCAGGCTTTTTATTTTATCTGCTATTTCTTCAACATTTTTTAAAATTTCAGGCTCTCTGTATGGAAGAACAGGAAGCGCCGCATGGAACGCAAACTGATAAATTCTACAATATATTTTTTTAATTAAATTCATTTTTACAAACCTTTCTTACTCATTTCTTTTAAATTTGAAGCAATTTTCTCAAGAGACATATAAAAAATTCCTCTTTGCTCATCTGTAAGACCGTTTCCGCCTTTTTGCACTGCAAGTTTTATACGCTCTCGCAAAATTTTTGTAGCTTCTCTTCCCTCATCTGTCAGCTTGATTTTTGCTCTGTATCCGCTAACAGTTGTGTTTTCTCTTATTACAATACCCTTACTTTCCATACGTGCAATTGCACGGGAAACCTCTGCCTTGTCTTTGTTGCAGATTTCGCATAAATTTGCAGAAGTAAGTCCATCAGCGTTCTTATACAGCGCAATCATATAAACAACATATGCACCTTTTAAATCAAAAGCCTTTAATTCTTCCGCTGCAATCTTGTTCCAGCTTGAAGATATTTCCGA
>CAZWCO010000045.1:5515-8170 GCA_964632665.1 uncultured Lachnospiraceae bacterium
ATGTTTCAAAACGGCCAATCATTTTATTATCTCCTTAAAATAGACGTCGTTGAAAAATCAACAAGTCTATTTTACCATAAAGATGTTGAAATGTCAACATCTGCTATTTTGTATAAAAATTTTAATTTTTTGCTGTTGCTTTTTCGGGTATAATATGCTAAAATATATTTAATGGCATATGATGTTTATACGATTGATTGTTAGGAGTAATATATAATGGCGCATATTTTTTCATCTATAAAAGAAGCGTTTGGTTCCGTCATACCTATTGCGT
The DNA here is from genome assembly GCA_964632665.1 of uncultured Lachnospiraceae bacterium. Taxonomy (GTDB): domain Bacteria; phylum Bacillota; class Clostridia; order UBA1381; family UBA1381; genus RGIG9115. The sequence continues at coordinate 5,790 of CAZWCO010000045.1, forward strand.
TGATAGTCCTCGTGCTTTCTGTAACATGTATACCCCTTGACACAGGCGTGCTTGTTATGTTCCTGCTGGGTACTGTCATGCTGATTCTGGGAATGAGCTTTTTTACTGTTGGTTCAGGAATATCTATGGAGCCTTTAGGAGACGGAATTGGTAAATCTCTTAATAAAAACAAAAAGATAGCAATTCCCCTTATTATATGTTTTATTCTTGGCTTTTTTATTACTGTTTCAGAACCGGATTTACAGGTTCTTGCCGAGCAAGTGCCTACTATTCCAAATACTATGCTGATTGTTTGTGTTGGTGTGGGCGTAGGTGTTTTTCTAAGCATTTCTCTTATAAGAAATAAAAAAGAGCTTTCCTTAAGAACGTTGCTCATAATATTTTATATTTTTATTATCGGGATGACATTGTTTGCTCCCAAAGAATTTATACCAACAGCCTTTGACTCCGGCGGTGTTACAACAGGGCCTATTACTGTTCCATTTATAATGGCTTTAGGTGCAGGTCTTGCAGCGGGCAAAAAAGGAAAGCACACAGGAGAGCACAGCTTTGGCCTGGTTGCACTGTGCAGTATAGGACCTATTGTTTCGGTGCTGCTCCTTAGCATATTTTACAAGCCGCAACCCACCACTTCCAGTTATGAAATAACAAATGTACTTACTACTGTTGAAGCATTTAAGCAGTTCACACATGCGCTCCCAATATACGCAAAAGAAATAATGATTGCTTTTATACCAATTGTTTTGCTTTTTATAATATTTCAACTTATCACAAAGAGATTTCACATACACAATGTTATAAAAATGTCCGTTGGCTTTTTATACACCTATATTGGTCTGGTACTGTTTTTGACAGGTGCAAATGTAGGATTTATGCCTGCGGGAAGATTGATTGGCTCAATGATATCAGGAAGCACATTCAGCAGCATGCTTATACCCATAGGAATGCTTATGGGATACTTTGTTGTTTCAGCTGAGCCTGCAGTTCATTCTTTAAAAAGACAGGTAAGTGAAATAACAAACGGCGCAATTTCTCAAAAATCGGTTGGTGTTGCACTTTCCATAGGTGTTTCCCTTTCTGTTGGTATTTCAATGCTTAGAGTTCTTTCGGGAATACCCATACTACCTTTCTTGATATTCGGGTATTCAATCTCCCTGATTATAAGCTTTTTTGTGCCAACCATATACACTGGTATTGCATTTGACTCCGGCGGTGTTGCAAGCGGTCCTATGACATCTACGTTTATGCTTCCATTTGCAGTAGGTGCATGTGAAGCCATAGGCGGCAATGTTATGACTGACGCTTTTGGAATTGTTGCTCTTATTGCAATGGCGCCTCTTATTACTATTCAGACCTTAGGCTTGTATGAAAGAAGAAATAGATTGAGGATGATTAAAAAGCTCCATACCGAAATCAGTATGATGGAGGACGATATATTATTCTTTGATGAGGAGGGAGACCTGTATGAGTAAGCGACCTATGGTACTTTTATCAATTGTAGAGCGTGATAAAGGAAAGAAACTCATTAAAGACCTGGAAAATTTAAATGTAAAAGTTAATTTTCAATGTGTGGGACTGGGAACGGCTCCAACGGAAATGATGGATATATTCGGACTTGGAACAAAAGACAAGGATATAATTATAAGTCTTGGCACAGAAGATGCCGTTAAGGATATGATGGCTGGCTTTGGAACAACCTTTGAAAGTCACTCCAAATACGGTGGACTTATGATAATATTAAAAACATCTGCCGCAAACAGAATTTTAACAGAAATATTGAGCTTTAATAATGATAAAAATTTAGAAAAAGGAAATGGTTCTATGAAAAACGAGCATCACAATAATTTGATTATTATTTCAGTAAACGAAGGCTATTCTGAAGATGTAATGCATGTAGCAAGAAAAGCAGGTGCAACAGGTGGAACTGTTATAAAAGGAAGACTTGCAAATATTGAACAGTTTGCTGACATAAGTAAAACCGATGTTGACGGCGAGCGGGAAATCCTCTGTATTCTCGCTCCACTCAAAACAAGCGCACAGATTATGGAGGATGTGAATAAGGAATTTGGCACAACCTCCGATGCAAATGGAATAATTGTTGCTATTCCTACTGAAAAGGCATATAAAATATAAAAAAGTCACTATCGTGACTGTTGTTCGCGTGCTCACTTCCACGAAGATAAATTAAGAGTATTATTTGCTGATTTAATTGCTGATGTTGCAAACGGAGCAAAAGATTACAAAACCGCTAAGAATGAAGCTTACATACGACTCTACCAATCTGTTAATCCGAATTTTAACCCCGATGAGCAGTTTAGATTAGATGTTTGCTATCAGGATATCCCGCCTGTAGCTGATGCAATGTTCACTATTGCAAGAAA
>CAZWCO010000046.1:0-7541 GCA_964632665.1 uncultured Lachnospiraceae bacterium
TGAGCAATAGTGGCTGTCAGTTGAACGTCTGATGCGTAGTATATTATATCATTTTCCACGCGGTAGACGCCTTTACCAAATTTATCGTCTACATAGCCGTTTGCATAGCCCTCCGGTGCATAAACATCAAAGTCTGCACTTTCAAGGGTATATATACGGCTGTATGTTCCAAAATTACTGTTATAGACAGCTGACATGTACATGCCTGTAGTCGCTTCTATATCATCAGTTGCAAGGGTTCCATCTGCGTTATATACACTGACAGATACATCGCTTCCTGATGTAGTAACACTGTTTTTAAGGGCTTCTACATCAAGGCCCTTATATCCGCCAACTGCACCTGCAGCACTCTTTGTTTCGGATATTACAACGCTGTCCGATGTAAGTTCAGGTCTTGTAAAGCCTGCTGTTGAAATGACCTTCAGGTTATCTAAATAGAATATATCGCCTGTTGTCTTTGAAATTACATGGAATCTCAACTGATTGGTATTTTTTGGAACAGGATAGTCTGAATATGCACGGCTTACAAGCTTGCCGTTTACATACATGTCCGACTCCCATGTATATTCTTCCGGTACATCAGTAGAGAACTTTGTATTATAAAATACAAAGGTTATATTATTCCACGCACTTCTATTTAAAATGTCTGCGTCAATATTCTTTGACCACACATACGCACCTGTGTCAAATTGGAAAGACTCTACTCCCTCACCGGGGTAAATATCCACACTGTAAATAAGCGGATCGCCATGGGTTGCAGATACTCTGCCATTTGTATTGTCAGTTACATATTCAGAATAGACAGCAAAACGGGAATCCATTGTACCGTCCGAGCCGTCGTCCTGGCTTGTAACTGTCAATTTAAGGTATCCGTCATCAGCGGCTTTTCCGCCAACTCCGGCTTTTTCAACTGCGTGGTTAAAGCCAATTCTGTCTACTGCTACATTTTTATAAGCGGCAGTATCTGTAAAGTTCTCAGAAACAAGAACTCTGTCAGCTATACCAACTGCAAATTCACGAGTAAATGTTCCAACGCCTTCAACAGCATTTACAGCAAATGCTTTCATGGTTGTTGTTGGCTTTGCACTATCCGATGCATCTGTTCCGTCTGCGTTTTTAATAACGGAACCTGTTGCAGTCTCAAGCTCTGCTACTGTCATTGAGCCGTAGCCTGTAAGCACGCCGTCCGTGACGGTTACGCTGCCTGCATTTATGTCAGGTCGGTCAAAGCCTGTAAGTGCAAAGAACTTATGATTATCAAAATATGCAGCTGTTTCTGCGGCTGTATATTTGAAGCTTAAGCGGATTTCTTTGCCGTAGTCTGTTGCACTTCTGGTACTTAAATCAGTTGTAGAAACAAACTTTCCATTAAGGTAAAAGTCTGCATAGCCCAGCTTAGTGGAATCCGCTGAATTTGGATAGTATACAACCGCAAAGGTATTCCACGCATTTGCATTAAGACTATCCTTTGACACGGGTGTGCCAATATCAGCGCCGCCGCCCGTTTCCCACACTATGTCTGTTATTGCGTCATTGTCATATATGTCTACACTTGCATAAACCGGTGTTGTTGCAACGTTTATAGGTACTGCCGCAGGCGTTGTACTACCATCCAGCTTCCAGTAACATTCTGCCATGTTAAATCGTGTATCTAAAGTCAGGTCTGTACCATTGAGCTTATATGCAGCACAAACGTTACCATCAGCCATAGTATGAGTTCCATTATTTGCAACGTCTCCTGCAACAGAAAGCTTATTAATACTTCCCATAATTCTGTTCCATCCGTTACCCCATGAGGTCAAGCCCTCTGCGTTAATATAGGTTTCTGCAATTGTATGGAAAGAGTAAGAGTCAGTAAAGGTTCCAACTCCTGTTACAGTATTAGATGCCTGAATTTTCATGGCGGAAGAAACATTTGCCGTGTCAGTTGCAGCTGTTCCGTCAGCATTCACAATCTGCACGCCGCCAAGAAGTGTTTCAACACTAGCCACAGTTGAATCATAGCTTGTTATTTTATAATTTGAAGCATCTCTTGTTTCTGTGACGTAGTTTGTAATTTTGCCGTCCTTTAAAGTTAAGCTTGCAGCATTTACTGCTGTTGTTACATCCGGTCTTGTAAAGGATGACATTTCGTGGATTTTTACATTATCAATATATACAGTTGCATCGGCTGAGTTGAAGTAAAACCCGAAACGAGTTTGCATAGGTTGTTGTTCAGAGCTTGTATCACCCGTAGTAACTGATATGCTGCTTAAATCCTTTGTCTCGATATATTCACCGTTTAAGTAAAAATCTGCATAGCCGCACTTTGTAGCGTCTGTAGTATTTGGATAATAAACAACAGCTAATTTGTTCCATGCATTATCTGTGAGCATATCATCCGTAACCTCAGTATGCATCGGTGTGTCGCCCACATGCATTGCAATATTACTTACAGCACCGTTATCATATACATCTGCACTCCAGTAGGTTACAGCTCTCTGGCGTCCGATATAGAACACGCTGTATGTTGGCTCTGTAAGGCTGGTTGCAGTGTCAGACGCATTTAGCTCTATCTGTCTTAGTACAAAACGGCTTTGAGAGGCTATGCCATTCGAGCCGACAGTTGCCTTAAAGCAAACATTGCTGTCACCGCCTATACCTGAAGCTACATTAATATTTGACAGATTGCTTGCGCTTGCCGTAAGCCTGTTATATCTTTTTGCATACTGAGTGTACACGCTTGTATCAAGCAATGTACTAACTACAGCATCATCTGCAAAAGCATTAAGTGGTGCTATGCCAACCATTATACATAGTGCCAGCATAACACTTAATATCTTTTTTAACATAATATTACTCCTATTATTCTTCGTCTTCCATACCATGAACCAGGCGATATTTACCCGGATTCAAGCCTTCAATTTTAGCGAAGCTTCGGGATAGTGCTCTTGCATTAGAAAATCCAACACGGGTGGCTATTTGTTCAAGGGACATATTGGTTTCAACAAGCAGCTTACATGCATGCTCTGTCCTTAGCTTTGAAAGATGTTCAAGAAGACCCATACCGTATTCTTTCTTATACACCTGTGACATATAGTTTGGTGTAATGTTAAGCATTTCTGCAACGCTTGCTACGGATATATCCTGGTTTGTATAGTTTGCTTCTATATATTCCTTGGCTCTTTTTGCAACAAAGCTATTTTTGGATCCGCTTGTTTTTACTGCTTCTTCAAATTGCTTCAATGTCTTTTCCACCTCCTCTTGTACCTGGCTGATGCCGGTACAATTGACTACCCGATTGTATATTTCTTCTTTGTCGAATAACGCTTCACGGTTATCGATTCCGATTTCCTCACACGCACGCATGAGCGTGCTAAGTATGTTAAATACAAGCAGCTTGATAAGCGGAAGTGACATGTATTTTCCTTCCTCGCTTATGTCAAGAACTTCGTTCAGGATATTAACTGCCTGTACATAATCGCCGCTTTTGATGTAATTGATTGCCTTTTGTTCGTTTTGCAGCGAGTATACATATTTTGATTTTTTGCTCTCTTGTTCAAGCACGTCAGATTCAAGAACTACAACATCATTTTTAATAAATCTGTATTCAAGAATATTTTTTACCTGACGATATGCCTTTGGCAAGCTTTTGATGCCGCTGTGTACATCCGAGATTGCTCCTGTAAGTGTGAAATTAAGGTTTTTCTTTACAAAACTGTTTGTTTCTATTATAACCTTTTTAATCCTTTCAATCACGTGACTGCCATCTTCACAATTTATAATACAATGGATTATTCCGCTGTACGTAAATATGTAATTTGAAACAGTCTCTGATAGCAGCTCACTTACTATGTTTTCAACTGCGTAAAGAGCAAGAGAATGACCTGATTCATTTGTACCCTTTTCAAAAAACATGTCATCATTTGGATTGACACATATCATTACGGTTAAAAAGGAATTGTGTGCAAAATTAACGCCAAAGGAGTTTAAAAGACGTTCATCAATTTCTTCGTTGTTGGTAAGAAGCTTTATCATTAGGTCGCCGCGCAAATACTGGTTTTGCATGGAGATGATGTTATCATTTTTCTCCTTTTCCTCACGAAAGTTATTTATGATGTTATTAATGTACTGAAATTCGTTTTCGTTATCGTCTTTTTTATAGCCTATGGAGCTCAAAATAGTGTTCATAGGTTTACTGTTATAATTAACAGCGTATCTGATTATTATTATACCAACAATGATACAGAATATAATTACCAGATATGTAATCATCCTTATGTTTTTTACTACCTCAAGATATTTTGCCTCGTCCTGCATGAAAATGTAGGTTACGCCCGTTTCCTGTGACTTAATTTTATTTATAGCCATTTCAGGACGCTCGCTGCACTCACCGGTTTCTATTACTTCTTTCCATAAATCATCTTCACCGTAAACAAGATGGTTTACTCCGTCAACCACGTAGAAGCCCGAAAATTCATCGTGCTCGACATTGGAGAAAATATCGTTTGATATTTCTACAACTGTTTTTGGCGAATCCTTATCAAGAAGAAGCTCATAGGCACCCATTACGTGAAAAAAGCTTCCTTTTTCATTGCCTTTAACAGAGAAGGGATAGAGTTCCTTTTGCATATTGTTCTCAAGAATGTTTTTCCATTCTATATATTCCTCTTCTGTTCCATTGTAATTAGTCTGGAAAAACCTACGGCTTTGCATAGGGTTCCGGCATAAAATAATATCCGATTTTGGCAGATATACATATACATTTTTTATATATTCTGTTGATTGGTCCATATAAACAAACCAATTCTGTGTAAAGCTATAAATCCTGTATTGTTCTTCAATAGAAAAAGGTTGTTCATATTGGGAAAATTCTACTATTTCCGGTTGCAAGTAATTCATTTCTGCAAGCTGATATGCTCTGTTTATAACATCATCAATAAGCTTGCTCTTGTTATATAAAATGCTCTCGTTTTTGTCGTTTACCTGCTCGTTAAGAACAGACTCATACTTAACGTACATGAGCATGTTAAAAACAATTGGTACAAACAAAACCAATAAATATGAAATTATCCATATATAAACAACCGATTTCTTTTTCTTCATGCTTATTACTCCGTTTTTACTAATTATGCATTTTCTATCATATCCATCATACGAAGGATGATTGTTGTTGCTTCTGCTCTTGTTGTTTTTCCGGTTGGTACAAACAGGTTGTCACCCTTACCGTTTACTATACCTGCTGCCTTTAAAGCATACACACTTTCCTTTGCATAATCTGCAATTTGTGCAGTATCAGCAAACTCTTCATTTGAGCTTGCATCAAGAGCAATTCCTTTGTGGACAAGTGTTTTATAAATCATAACGCACATATCCTGTCTTGAAATTTCAAGACCTACACCAAACTCATTTTCAGATATGCCTAAAACGATACCTGCGTTTACAGCAGCGTTTACAAAAGGTGCATACCAGCTATCTGCTGATACATCTGCAAAATTGCTTGAGCCTGCAGACTCAAAGCCTGCTGCATTGCAAAGGATTTTTATAAACTCTTCCCTGTTAACGCTGCGTTCCGGCTGGAATTCGTTTGCTGATACACCATTTACAAGTCCAAGCTCATAAGCCTCTTTTACAGAATCATAGTACCATGCATCTGTGCTTACATCTATAAAGGTTCCGGAGGGTTGAGTCGGTGTTGTGCCGCCAACAGGTGTTGTTGCACCCGGATTTACATATGCCGGTGCCTTATTATCTGAGGATTGAGTTCCACCCTGCTGACCGCCGCCTGTTCCGGGAACATTAACAACATAGCTTACACTCTTAGTTGCAGAGCCTGTGCTAAACAAAGCTGTAAGAGTTACATTGTTGTCTGATGTTCCTCTTGTTACAACGCCTGTATTTGAAATTGCACTCGAAGAGCTGCTCCATGAAACAGTTACACCCTCGTCTCCCACAACAGTCGGAAGTGTAAGGTTTGAGGTTGTGCTTGTTGGGATTGTAACAAGCTCAACTGCTGCGTTTAGGATTGCTTCTTCGTCAACCTCCGCAATTACTGTAACAGGTATTGATTTTTGTACAATATAGCCTGTGCAGTAAACAGTTGCTGTAAGAGTAACTGTCTTGTCTCCGTTTCCGGCTATGGGTCTTGTTACAGTTGCTGTAGCCGGAGTAGTTGTTGGAGAAATTGCTCCTGCAGGAACAGTAATGTATGCCGGGTCAGAAGATTCCCAGATAATTTTGTTACCGCCTGTAACTGCCGGAAGTGTAAAGCTATCACGGATTCCGCTTGCATTTACAATAACAAGCTGTGCATCTATGGCGTCCTTACCGGTGCTGTTTGCGTCACGTGAAAGAGCTACTGCGTGGCTTAAGTTTCCAACATTTACACCAACGCTGTATACGCCGTCGCTGTTTACGGTTATTTGTCCGCCGGCAGCAGTGAGAGCTACATCATCACTTAATGTGAGAGTATACTCTGTATCTGAAAGCTCTATCCACTCTCCGCCTGTTGATTTTCCGTAAACTGTATAATCTGTTACGTTTTCAGAGGATGAAAGAGTTGAGTCATCAAGCTCAATTTTGATTGAGTTTATCCAGCGGCTTGGTGTTGAAATTACAACATTTTCAAGAGTTCCACCGGAATTCTCTGCTATAAGTCTTGTATAACCTTGGGTAATACGGCTCTTTCCTCTGTCAAGGTCAGAAAGCTTTACAACCTGAGTTGAGATAAGAGTTGCACCATCATAAATTTTTGCAGACATGGTGTCTTCGATTATTGCGCATTCAACATGATATGCCTTGTTAAATCCTTTTTTATTTGTCAGATCATCCACTTCAGGAACCTGCTTTGTGCCTGCAAAGTTCCAGGTATGCACCGTTCCGCCGTGGCCTCTTGAGAAACCAAATACACCCTTTACATTTTCATAATCGCCTGAGGCAGAGGTCCCGATTTCAGACGGATTTGTACTTGACAAATATGCACTATCCATATATGAGAAGTTATATCCCTCTCTTGTGAGGGGATCGGTGTTTGTATCTCTCATTCTTATTGTAAAGTTATATGTTGACATTTCTGCAAGAGTAGCTGTAACATTCATATCAGCCTCAAGGATATAATCAGAAAGAAGAGGTCCAAAGGCTTCCGACTGACTAGAAGGCTTAGATGAAGTAGGAGCATCAGCGAACACATCGTCAGGATTTACCTGATTTGTACTGCTATATATGTGATGATCTCCATCAGCACCAAAGGCAACAACCTCATTTTTGACTTGGCCCGGTATATCTGCCGGTGTAAAGGTTACCTTATAAACACCGGGAGCTGATGCAGAAATTGTTTTATTTACTGTATCTATTGTAAGCTCTTCATCATCTGTGGATACAGCGTATCTCAAATCCCATGATCCGTAATCATCTACCAGCTTTAAGTCATAGGAAATAGCCTCTCCCAACTCTGCGCTATGGGTAGACAAAATTGCATTTACTTCGCTTACAGAAGTTTCAAGCCCCTGTGATTGCACAACAACTTCATAGGCTACCGTTTCTGTCTTAAAGACATCTGTGTA
>CAZWCO010000046.1:7551-8137 GCA_964632665.1 uncultured Lachnospiraceae bacterium
GTTACAACACCTGTGTTTGAGATAACACTTGGAACGTTACTGCTCCAACTTATGCTTGCGCCGCCAATTTGTGTTGGAAGTGTAAGATTTGATGTAGCTTCTTCCGGTATACTAACCTGTGCAATTGCCTTTTCTACATGACTCTGTCCTGATGCCAGTGGGTACGAGGTTTCATATTGCTTACCAAGTGAGGTTGTCTTTGAAACAAGCTTCATGCCTGTGAAAACATTAGCTGTATCTGCAACAGCCGCTCCTTCTGCGTCAACAACAGAAAATTCAAGTTCGGGTGTTGCTACAGCTGTTTTAAGCTGTGCTGCTGTCATTTCATAGAAGTTTATAACCTCACCATTTTGTATGTAAGACGAATTTGTGAGAATTGGACTTACATACTCATCTACTGTTACAAGTTTAAAGTTATCGAAATACACAGAATTACCCTGCTGTCCTGATAGGGCTTTAATCGCAATTCTTACAGTATCAACGCCGTCTGCATTGTACTTTGTGCTGTGAAGCACATTGTTAAGGTAAGTTTCTGTTAATATTCCATCTTCCGACGGTATGTATACAACAGTAATCAAATCCCAGG
>CAZWCO010000047.1:0-8050 GCA_964632665.1 uncultured Lachnospiraceae bacterium
CACCTGCACAGCCGATAAAGTCTGCGTACATAAGCTCAATAAGAGCACGTCCGCCTGAAACTGCGTAGCCTACTGCTGTACCAACAATTGCAGCTTCCGCAATTGGTGAATTGAAGAGACGGCAGTAAGGAAGCGCATCCATCATTCCACGGTAAACAGCGAATGCACCGCCCCAGTCACGTACGTCTTCGCCGTATGCGATAAGTGTGGGGTCTTCATAGAAGCGGTCATAAATAACCTCTGAAAGTGCGTCACGGAGGTTAAAGAGCTTCATCTTTGAAACAGGCTTGCCATTTACAACAGGACAACGTTCCTTTTCCTTAAGCTTCTTATAAGCCGGAACTTCTGCAAGTGGCATATTTACCTCAGGCTCACGGTCGTCAAGCTTTTCTATCTTTTCGTTAGAGAACATAAGACGTTCAACAACAGCCGGGTCCTTCTTGAAGTCTACATAAGGGCTGATGCTCACATCTGATGCTGCCTTACAAATCATTGTCATACGCTCTGCAGTCTCTGCAAGGATTTCCTCAAACTTAGAGTCGCTTGCAACGCCTGCATCAATAAGGTTCTTGCGGTATGTAATGATTGGGTCAATCTCTCTCCAAGCATCAATTTCTTCCTTGGTACGATATGCATTCTGGTCTGATGTTGAGTGACCTGAATAACGATATGTAAGAGTATCAAGAAGAACAGGGCCCTCGCCTTTTCTGAGGATTTTAAGCTTACGCTCCATAGCGTCAATAACTGCAAGAGGATTAAAGCCGTCAATTCTCTCTGCATGGAACTGAGTTGGGCTGATACCTGAGCCGATACGTGCAAGCATATCATAACCCATTGTTTCGCCTCTTGTCTGGTCGCCCATACCGTAGGAGTTGTTAAATACGTTATAAAGAATTGGCATTCCGCCCTTATGGCTTTCCCAAAGTGTGTGGAACTGGTCCATGGCAGCAAAGTTCATTGCTTCCCATACAGGTCCACGTGCCATTGAGCCGTCACCTGAGTTACAAACAACAATACCCTGCTTGTCATTAACCTTTTTAAAGAGCGCCGCACCTGTTGCAATTGCAGCAGAACCACCAACGATTGCGTTGTTTGGATAAATACCAAATGGGAGGAAGAATGCATGCATTGAGCCGCCCATACCCTTGTGGAAGCCTGTGTCACGTGCAAAAATCTCTGAAAGTGTTCCGTAAAGGATAAAGCGGATTGCAAGCTCCTTTACATCACTTACAGGACCAAGCTTTTCTGTTGCACGAAGTGCAGAGCCGCCAAGGAAGCCTTCCATGATTGTCATAAGCTCCTGCTCGCTTAGCTTGTGGATACATGAAAGAGCCTTTGCTAAGATTTCAGAGTGGCTTCTGTGTGAGCCGAATGAAAAGTCATTCTGGTCAAGAAGATATGCCTGACCAACTGCTGCTGCCTCTTGTCCAATAGAAAGATGGGCAGGTCCCGGATATGTTGTTTCAATTCCGTTATAAAGACCTTGTGTTTTAATTTGGTTCAGCATTGACTCAAATTCACGAAGTACAGCTATATCTCGGTAAATACGGATAAGGTCATCATCTGAATACTTTTTTCTTTCTTCCTTAACTGTCTTGTTATAGACATTTACAGGAATGTTTTTAAATGTGATTTTTCCTGCTGCTCTTGTCTCGGCAGGATCTACAAATAAACTTTTTGGCATTTTCTAAGTCCTCCTTATATATGAAAAATTGCTTCACGGATTATTTCCGCAACGGTGGGGTGCGGGAATACTAGCTTTTTGAGTCTGTTTGGTGTAAGCTCTGTATCTACCATCATAGTAGCTGTCATTATAATTTCTGATGCATAAGAGCCAACCATGTGACAGCCAACAAGTCTGTTCTTGTCTGTGTCAACCACGAGCTTTATAAAGCCCTTACCGCCCTCTGTTTCTGCAAGATAGCGGCCTGCATATGACATTGGGAGCTTAACTTCCTTGACCTTTATTCCCTTTTCCTCTGCGGCTTCCTTGCTAAGTCCTACGCTTGCAACCTCAGGGTCTGTGTAAATTACAGATGGGATTACATCGTAGCGCATCTCATCAGTAGTGCCTGTCATGTGGTTTATAGCAACCTCTGCCTCACGGTAGGCTGTGTGAGCAAGCATGAGCTTTCCGTTACAGTCACCGACTGCGTATACACCAGATACGTTTGTGCAAAGGTGACGGTCTGTTTTTATTGCTGCTCTGTCCATATCAAGATTTAAGGTTTCTATGCCAATTCCTGATGTAGCAGGCTTACGTCCTGCGGAAAGGAGCACCTTGTCACAGGCGATTTCCTTTTTCTCGCCATTTTCTTCATAAACAACGGCGTTTTTCTTTACTTCAAGGACCTTACATGAAAGCTTGAATTCCATACCCTTTTTCTCAAAGGCTTCTGTGAGCACCTTACAGATTTCAGGGTCTGTTGCACCTGCAATTTTTGGCATCATTTCTATTACTGTAACAGCGCTGCCTACGCTTGCAAAGTAGTATGCCATTTCAAGTCCTATTACTCCGCCGCCGATAACTACTATCTTTTTGGGAAGTGTTTTTTCGTCAAGAACCTCACGGTTTGTAACAACAAAGCCTGATTCAAGACCTTCCTTAAGGCCCGGAACAGGTGGTACAACAGTTTCAGAGCCGGAAGCAATTACTATTCTTTTACCTGCAAATTCCTTTCCCTCTGCCTGTACCTTAAAGCCTTCATCGCATTTTCCGCAGATTTTTGCATCAGCAGAAATTACGGTTACCTTATTTGCTTTCATTGTTGCACCAACGCCTGAAACAAGAGTTTTTACAACCTTGTTCTTACGGTCAATTACCTTTGCGTGGTCATATGTAACACCTGTGGCTGTTACGCCAAAGGCTTCACTTTCTTTTGCGTGACGGTACATCTTTGATGAGTTAAGAAGTGTCTTGGTAGGGATACAGCCTTCATTAAGGCATGTGCCGCCAAGAGCCTTTTTTTCAAAGACTGCTACCTTCATACCTGCCTGAGCTCCGCGCTCTGCTGCAAGGTATCCGCCCGGGCCTCCGCCCACAACCAATAAATCAAAAATTTCCATGTTATGTCTCCTTATCTTGCAAGCATTACAGTGAAGTTTTCAAGGTTCTTTGAAAGCTCCTTCTGGAAGCGTGCGGCAGGTGTTCCGTCCACTGCACGATGGTCATATGTAAGGCTTAGTGTCATAGCCGGATAAATCTCAATTTCTCCGTTTGCACCCTTTCTTACCCTGTCAACTGATGTACATACACCAAGAATACCTGTCTGCGGTGGGTTAATTACCGGTGTAAAGGATTCCACGCCAAGGTTTCCAAGGTTTGAAACTGTAAAGCTTCCGCCTGTAAGCTTATCGGGGCTGATGTTACCCTCACGGCAAGCAGCGGCAAGCTCCTTAACCTCTCTTGAAATTTCAAGAAGGCTCTTTGTATCTGCGTTAAATATGGTAGGTACCATAAGACCTCTTGGGGTGTCTACGGCAACACCGAGATTTACATGCTTAAAGCGTCTTATGCTTGTATCGTCAAGCATGTGCGCGTTAAGGTCAGGATGGTTTAAAAGTGTACGTGAAACTGCGTACAATACTATATCGCCAAGGGTAATTCCGGCGCTGTCGCCCTCAGAAGCCTTAAGCATTTTTCTGTATGCGAGAATGCAGCTTGCGTCAAACGAAGTTGTGTGTGTAAGCTGTGCCATTGTAGAAAGTGATGTGTGCATGGACTTGCTGATTGCACGGCGAATTCCGCTGAACTTAATATCCTCATACTCTGCTTCGGGAGCAGCCTGTACAGCCTGTGGCTTTTCAGCAGCTACAACCGGATTTTCCATAAGAGCTCTTACATCACGCTCTATAATTCTTCCGTTTGGTCCTGTGGGACTTGCCTGAGAAGCATCTACGCCTGCTCTCTCTGCGAGCTTTTTTGCTCTTGGAGAAATAGGTGCACCGTCACTTGTACCTGTGCTTTCAACAGCTGCAACAGGTGCCGCTGCGGGTGCTGCTTTTTCTTCTACGGGAGCGGGAGCTTCCTCCGGAGTGCTTTCCCCTGCAGGTCTGAGTGCAGAACAATCCTCGCCGGGATTTCCTATTGCACAAACGTTTACAAGACAGGATACCTCGTCTCCGTCATTATAAAATATTTCAAGCAATGTACCTTCCTCTGTGGATTCACATTCAAAGCTTGCTTTGTCTGTTTCGTAGGTAAAGAGTATATCTCCTACCTTTACAGAATCTCCTACATTTTTTTCCCAGCTACCGATTATACAGCTTTCAACAGTTATACCGGCCTTGGGCATAATTACAGCATTTGCCAAAATAACCCCTCCTCAGATTATAAAATTTCATTTTAATGCGTTGTTAATTATAACATATTATAACATTAAAGTCAATGACTTTTGTTAAAAAACTGTTATTAAAGCAAAGTTACACCGTATTTTTGTGCCTCTTTTACATATTCTTCAGGAAATGGCTTGTCAGATATAACATAATCAACATCTGCAAGCGTTGCAAATGTATATGGCATAAGGCATTTCATCTTGTCACTTCCGCACATAAGAACGCTTGTACGTGCTTTTTTAATAACAGCTCTTTTAACAAAGCTGTCTCCCTCCGTTCCACAGGTAAAGCCTGCGTCAAGTGAGCAGCCGGATACGCCTATAAAGGCTGTATCAATGTTTATTTTATCAAGCATTTCCAGGGTGTTATGTCCTGAAACTGCAAAGTTGTTTGTATTAAGGCTTCCGCCGCACATGGTAATAGAGGAACATCTGAGGCGACACAGCTCAAGGGCAATATTAGGGCTTGTAGTTACAATATTAAGGTTTATATCCGGCAAGTTTTTAGCAAGATATAAGGTAGATGTTCCTGTATCGATGAAAATTGAGCTTTTTGGCTGCAGAAGGGATTTTGCTTTCCTTGCCATTGCAACCTTTCCTGTTGTGTTATTGCGAAGTCTTACATCAAACTCCATATCTCCAAAGTGCTGTACAGCCCTTACTCCGCCTCTGTGCTTTGCAAGAACTCCCATACTCTCAAGAGTGTCAAGGTCACGATGAATTGTCATAAGAGAAACCTGGGGAAACATTTCCTGTAGCTCCTTAATTGTAGCCACATTATTTGTTTCTATGTATTTTTTAATCTGCTCCTGTCTTATCTTATTCATAAGATTCTCCTTTAAATTCAATTATAATTTAACATATTATAACATACTTTTAACAAAATTTCAAGAGATATATTGACATTTTTCAAAAAATTTTTTATAATAGGTTTTAGGTGATACTATGATAAAGAAAATATACGTTTATATTGCGGACGGCTTTAATCCATATGAAAATCTGGCAAAGGAAGAATATTTATTTAATACTCTTGAAAAAGAGAGTTGTATTTTATATCTATGGCAAAATAAAAACACTGTTGTTATAGGAAAAAATCAAAACCCACATGCAGAATGTGACCTTGCTCTTGTAAAGGAGGAGGGGGTACTCCTTGCAAGACGCCTCTCCGGCGGCGGCGCCGTATTTCATGATATTGGAAATTTGAATTTTACATTCATAGCTAATAAGGAAGATTATAACATAGAACGTAACATGGAAATTATAAAACTCGCATGCTCCATGGCAGGCATAAATACAGAGCTTTCCGGAAGAAATGACATACTGGCAGAGGGCAGAAAGTTTTCGGGAAATGCCTTTTATAATTCGAGCGGCAAGGTATATCACCACGGAACTTTAATGGTTTTTGCAGATACAGATAAAATGCAAAGGTATCTTACTCCCTCAAAAGCAAAGCTTGAGGCAAAGGGAGTAAAGTCTGTACGTTCACGAGTTGTTAATCTTAGAGAGCTTTCTCCCGGTCTTACATGCGAAAAAATGAAAGAATATATGATAGAAGCATTTGAAAAGGCTTATAACATGACGGGGGAATATATTAATATTTCAGCAACCCAAGAAATAAAAGCTTTTACAGAGAAGTACAAAGACCATAGCTTTTTATACGGCGAAACTCCTCCATTTACGGTTTTTTATGAGGACTATTTTTCATGGGGGCATATACGCCTTGAGCTTAATGTGGTAAAAGGGATTATAGAAACAGTTACAGTATACACAGACGCACTTGAAACAAGCCTACCCCAAATGCTTAAAAATGCACTTGAAGGACAGCAATTTGAAGAAGAAGTAATAAATGAAAGGCTTTTGGAAAGCCTTTCAGAACCATTTTTGAGTGATATATTAAAAATGCACAGAGCTTAAACTCTGTGCATTTTATTATTTACATAACTTGTGCCATCCCTAAATGCCATTTCATAGAATGTCAGCTAAAATGTGTAAAAACAGTCACATCTCTAGTTGCACAAAACTTGCAAAGTCTATCAAAGCTACCCACATCCGAAGCAAAAAGTGCGAGGATAAATTTTGACAAGCCATTTGCGGATATTTCCCTTTAAAACCGCAAATGGTTAGGTGGAGAACTGTCTGAGCAATAATTTTGCGAGTTTCCACCGGTGTCAAAATCGAGCACGGAGGAGACAGAAAAGCGATTTTTTTCGGGGGATTGGGAGGCTCGGAGGGTAAAGGGGGCGATTCGCAATAAAAAAAGCACCCCTTTATCCTTCGAAAAATATACATTATATTTATATTCCTAAATATACAAACAAAATTTTTTAATAAATATTAGCAGATAGAATTGATTATAAGCTATTTGCTACTTCCGCAAATAGAATATTTTGTATAAAATTAAACAAAGAATCAATGCTATTTGCATGGGGGTGTCTTTATGGAAAAAACTGCACTTGGCAGCATGATAAAGAAAGCAAGACAAATGAAAGGATATACCCAAGAAACTTTGGCTGAAAAAGCAGGTATTGGGTTAATGTACTATGGCGAAATAGAGCGCGGTGTTAAAATGCCCAGTATGAATACATTTATCAAGATTATAGAAGCTCTTGAGGTTTCTGCTGATTATGTTT
Source organism: uncultured Lachnospiraceae bacterium (assembly GCA_964632665.1). Lineage (GTDB taxonomy): Bacteria > Bacillota > Clostridia > UBA1381 > UBA1381 > RGIG9115. The sequence goes on from CAZWCO010000047.1 coordinate 6,965, forward strand.
TACAAAATGAACTTTCTTCCGGCAAAGAATATGTATTTGATGAGCTTACAAAGAAGCTTGAAAAACTAACGCCACAGCAAAGAAAAACAGCTTCAAATATATTAGATGCATATATAAATAATTTGTAATTCCTCTTTACGAGCAAATGAGTCGCATCACATTGCGGCTCTTTTTTGTTTTTCAACATAATTCTACAAAACATTCTAAAATTAGAACCTGTTCATTTACAGAGTTCGACAGACTTTTCATTTTATTTATGGTAATATTAGCATATAGCATAGATTATTTAATAAATGTTGTCGAAAGGAGGTTAAAGTATCTGACACAAATGATAAATGCTATAAAATACTATTTGGAGGAAACGGATATGTTGAAAATTGAGGGTAATCATTTGTCAGTGGCAGGAATTAAATTTATGCTGCCGCAAAACTTTTATATTGATATTGAGGGTATGGAAGTTATTCATCAGGACGGATTGAGGCTGATTTCGCCTGAAAAGAATTGTCGTATATCTTTTATGACAACAGAGGTTGAATTTGATACACCTGTGAATTCTCTTATGGATATTTTTGTTGATGAGGCATTAGATATCGGCATTGCAAATGATATGTGGAGTCCAAACAAAACCGGCTATATTTGGGTTGAGGAGCCACAAGCAAGTGAAATAAACGGGTTGAAATGCGCTTATGTAAAGTATCATACAAAATACTACTATTACTATGAAATCCATTTTGAAAGAGTTGAGGGCGCAGACAGGCAGCTTGAAGTCTTACTTGAAATACCAAAAAATCTGTCAGATATTGAAGCTGTACTCGGCAGACAGAACGTTAAAGATTTCTACAATAGTTTTGAATTAGTATAGTTTTATATAAGGAGGGACCGTTGCAAATAAACATCTTAAAAATGCACAGAACGTAAAAGCTCTGTGCATTTTTTATTTGCAAAAATTATCTACATAATTCTCTATTGATTTTTTAATTATTTTAATTGACTCTTCTCTGTTACTCACTTCGTTTACAGCAGTTTCCTTATTCTCAAGGCTCTTGTATACAGTAAAGAAATGTCCCATTTCGTCAAAGACGTGTT
>CAZWCO010000048.1:0-7986 GCA_964632665.1 uncultured Lachnospiraceae bacterium
AATGATGCGTATGTTCGAAAAGTACGGTATAGATATCCGCAAGGAGCCTATCCTTATTTATCCTACACTTCACTACCAGAACGGCGGTCTTGATATAACTCCTGACTGTATGACAACAAACATAGAAAACCTGTTTGTTGCAGGTGAAGCTGTTGGCGGAATACACGGAAAGAACAGACTTATGGGTAACTCACTTCTTGACATTATTGTATTTGGCAGAAGCGCAGGTAAAAATGCGGCTGCAAAGGCTTCAGAAACAAAGACAGGCAAGCTTACCCTTAAGCATGTTGATAAATTTGAAAAAGAAATTGCGGATGCAAAGCTTGATACTAGCCTAGTATCACCAAAGCTTCTTCCCGACTACACAAACAGATAATTAGAAAAGAGGTTGTTTTTAAAATGAATTTATTTGGCGGAGTTATTCCAATTACAGGTATTACTTTCTTTATGCTTTGCATATTTGCTGTGCTTTTTGTAGGCTATGCACTGGGCAGAATAACAATCAAGGGCGTGTGTCTTGGAGATGCCGGAGTATTTGTAATTGCTCTTTTGTTTGGTGCTCTCTTCTTTGCACCCCTTGACGGACAGCTCATTCTCAAAGGTCAGGCAGAATCTATTCACTATACAGACCAGGCACTTACAATTATAGAAAACCTTGGACTTATACTTTTTGTTACCTCCGTTGGTTTTATTGCCGGACCGAAGTTTTTTGGAAATATGAAAAAGAATTTTAAGTCATATGTACTTCTTGGACTTATAATCATACTTGCCGGTGGACTTGCTGCTGTTGGATGTATATATCTTGGCAAAGTAATCGGATTTGGTTCATCAATTGAAACATCAGAGGGCTTTACTGCTATGATTGTTGGACTTCTTTCCGGCTCACTTACATCAACTCCTGCTTTCTCAGCTGCAAAGGCAACTGTTGATGCCCAATATACAAGCCTTGTATCTGTAGGTCACGGAATTGCATACATATTTGGTGTTATAGGTGTTGTGCTTTTTGTTCAGATTATTCCGAAGCTTACTAAGGCAGACATGGACTATGAGCGTTCACTGATTGCTTCAAAGACAGAAGAAAAGGAACAAAAGAGCTTCAAGAAGAAGCTTTTAGATCTTGACGGACACGGCTTTGCGGCATTTTCACTTGCGGCAGTTATGGGAACGCTCCTTGGTAAAATAATGATTCCTCTTTCATCTGCGGGCCTTTCCGGAACTTGCTTCTCACTTACAACTACCGGCGGATGCCTTCTTATATCATTGGTATTGGGACATTTCGGAAGAATCGGAGTGCTTAACATGATGCCTGAGCAATCAACTCTTAAGCTGTTCCGTGAGCTTGGACTTGTACTTTTCCTTGTAGGTGCAGGTATCCCGGGCGGTGCAGACTTTGTGGCTAACTTTGACCCTATGTATTTCGTATACGGAGTTATAATGACAATCGTCCCCATGATTATTGGTTACTTATTTGCAAAACATGTACTTAAGCTAAGCCTTCTTAATAACCTTGGCTCAATAACAGGCGGTATGACAAGTACACCGGCTCTTGGAACACTTATCGGTGTTGCAAAAACAGAGGATGTTGCAGCGGCATATGCGGCAACATATCCTATTGCATTAATAGCTGTGGTACTTATTTCACAATTCCTGATTATACTGTTTTAATTAAACTAAAAAAAGATGTTGCTCTGCGACATCTTTTTTTAGTCCTTATGAAGCGTCCTGAATTCCTCCGGCGTTATACCCTCAGACTTCTTAAACACCATACAAAAATAGCTTGTGTCATTAAAGCCACACTCTCCGGCAAGAAGCCTTATTTTCATATCTGTGGAAATAAGCAGCTGCTTTGCCTTACTTATACGATAGTTCAGTAAAAAGGTGACAGGGGTTATACCATATGCCTGTTTAAAAACACGACAAAGATAGCTTTTTGAAACGTCTATAAGCTCTGCCATTTCATCAAGGGAAACAGGGGATTTATAGTTTTTTTCTATAAATGCAACAACAGGACGTATTTTCCTGTCTATTTTTTGCCTTTCCATGCTCTGTGTACCATACGAATTATTTGAAAGTGCAGGAATATATCCAAGAAGCCTGTATAAAAGCACGCTCTTTTCATATGCGTCCTGAGATTTACATACCCTTGAGCATATATCTGTTATTTTGTTTCTTGTATTTAAATCACTGCAGGAGCGTACCTCTGACTTTTCAAGCCTTAAATACTCTGCAACATTCTCGGCACCATCCCCGCCAAACACAATAAAATACATTTGCCACTTGTTTGAGGTAGGATAATACTCATGGGGAACTCTTGGGGAGAATATAAAAATATCACCCTCCGCCACATCATGCTCCCTGCCGTCACAAAGGAACTTTCCTGTGCCGCCTGTGCATACAGAAATCTGATATGCCGCAAACTCGTCATTTCTTGTTATGTGGTACTGTCGTTCTTTAAACCCGGCACGGATTACATGCACCGGAAGTAATTTTTCTCTTTCTGATTCTATCATTTTATATACCCATTTCCTAAATAGGGGACAGGAAAAAATGCTTCAGAATGGACAAACTGAGCTAAAAAAGCCTTTTATGGGCTTTTTTAGGTTACCCGAAGGCGTACGAGGTAAGTGATACCCAAAATCTTTGATTTTGTTGGTAGAACTTATGCTGGTGAGTAGTACGTCGAGTGGCGAAGTTTGTTCGTAACAAAAAGGCTGAAAAATTAAGAAAAATCGAATAAAATGAGATTTTTCTACCATATTAACAAATTTTGGCACCACAAACTGCCTACAATTCGTATTATTGCCTTTTTGTGGTCTGGACTTTTTTTACATCCCCTTTTTTACAGTGCTGTCGCTTTTATAAGATATGTGGTGTAGTTTTTAAAGTTAAGGTCCACAGAAAATTTGTCTGAATAGCATACAAACTCTGTAACAACCTCATCATCCAAATCCTTATCAAGTCTTGAGCAAACAACTCTTACACCGTTTTTAGTGTCAAGGTTATCAAATGTAATTTCAACCTTTGCATCCTCTGTGTCGTCTATATCATCATAATATGTAACCATAGCAGCAGCATCCTTACCGTCTGTTGCAGCAAGAGCATAAAGCCTGTTGTTATCAACCTCTGCTTTTACCTGCTCACCCAGCTTATAAAGGTTATTAAACATTCTGAATGGATAATAACCCTTTAAGCAGTCACACACAAAGTCTGTGCTGAACATACCGTTCATTCCGCAAGGACGTGCGTCATAGTACATAAGCATATCAACATCTTCGTCCTGACATGCAATTATAGTACCTGCAATATATGCCGCGCCCTTATAATTCTTCTCTGTTCTGAGAGAGTAGAGCCAATCTTCTCCATACCAGTCTCTTACATAGTTCCATTCGTTCATAATGCTCTCTGTCTTTTCAAAGCCGTATTTATCAAGAAGATTACGCATTATTCTGCAAATTTCTGCAATATGTCTTGGGTCGTAATGGTATGTATGCCATGATAGGAAGTCAAGCGGAGCTTTTAGCTGTGCAAGAAAATCCTCTGCCCATGTATAATCATCAAACGCAGTCTGCGCCATTGCGGGACCACCAATTTTAAGATGAGGGAAGCACTTTTTAAGATGTGTTGCAGCTACATCATAAAGCTCAAAGAACTCCTTCTTTGTTCCGCCCCATTGCTTTTTGTTTGTACTGTCGTCCGGCTCGCCGTCAGGCTCGTTCCAGATTTCCCAGTATTCTATATCCATCTTAAAGCCGTCTGCCCAGCCCTCTGTGTAGTGACGGATAATATGCTCACAAATTTCTGCCCACTTCTGAAAATCCTTTGGAGGAAGTGTGCCATACTTCTTTACACCGTGCTCAATTTTACTTCCAAGTCTGTAAAAGGTTTTTGCACCTGAAAATTCAATAACTCTCAAATATTCATCGGTCATTGCAAAGTCATATGAAGCAGGGTCATTTACGTCTGCATCAAAATTTTTAAAAATAGCGTGAACATCAACAGTATGCTCGCCGCCATAGGTAGAATTAAAAGACGCGTCATGGTTTCTTATATAAGGAATTCCCGCCTCTTGAAATGCTTCCATGTTTGTTACTCTCTGGTCTGCATGAAACTTATATACAGGACCGTTGTTAACAGCGTGCATAGGTCTTATTTTGCCGCACTTTTCACTAAAATCAAATTTTATTTGTTCCATAAAATCAGCCTCCTTGGAAATTTATTCTTTAACGCATGGTTATTGTAACATACGCATTTTTCCATGTCAATAAGTTTCTTTATTTACCAAATTTTTTCGATTACTTTATATCGCCTGTGACATCAATATTCCGCATAACATCACGCTTTGCAGCAGAATTGTACTGGGCATAAAACTTGTGGGTTACTTCTATGTTTTTATGGCCCATAAGCTCTGCAACCATTTTGATGTCCACCCCGTCCTCCAAAAGACGACAGGCAAAGGTTCTTCTAAGCGCGTGGGGACGTGATTTGTCAGGGTCTATAATTCCCGCGGCCGTACAGTATTTCTTTATCATTTTCTCAACAGACGAAACAGTCATGCGTTTTCCCTGTCTGCTGATGAAAAGGGCATTTCCATCCTTTATGCCGTCAATACTTTTTCTTTCTTCTATGTAATTAAAAAGCTCGTTTTCTACCTGAACAGGCATAAAAATTTCCTGTTCGTCTCCGCCTTTACGTGTTACTATAAAGGAAGAAGTGTCAAAGCATATATCCTGAATATTTAAATTTACAAGCTCACTTACACGGACGCCTGTACCAAGATACGAAATAAATATTGCAATATCTCTTTGCTTTGTACGCAGGTATTCTGTCAGATATCTGCCTGTAAAAAACTTTTCTCCGTTATATAAAATGTCAAGAAGTCGCATTGTCTCCTGGGTGGAGAGAGGCTTTTTTATCTGCTGATGGAGCTTGTTCATGTCAATTTTATCGGTAACATTTTCAGGAATCTGGTCCGTTTTGTAAAGGTAGGAAAAAAGACCTCTTACAGAAGAAAGCTTTCTGTTGATACCAAATGAAGAATTGCGCCTTGTACGTGTTACCTTTTTTCCGTCAGGGGATATATATGTGCTTTCGTACTCCTTAAGGTATGCCTTAAACCTTATTATATCCTGCGCCTTTACCTCACTCATGTGCTCACATGTAAAGTCATCCAAGGACGCCACTGTCTTAAAGCGGAATTTCTGAAGATATTCCAGAAAAATTCTAAGGTCAATACAGTATCCGATTTGTGTGTTTATGCTCTCACCTGTGTAATATATTTCGATATAATCAAATATAAAATCAGGAAGATTTGTAAGATAATCATGAAGATATGAACCCTTACTCATACTCTGCTCCTTTACTTTAAATTTCTTCAAGAGCTATAAGCTCAAATCCTGTAAAATCACCTGATGCCAAAGTATATTCTACCCCATCAACTGTATCCTCAAAGGCATTTTTATGGGATATACCATGAAGATGTCCGTAAATGCATTTTTCTACTTTTTCTTCTGCCAATATTTTATGAAAAGCAGTAGCTTGAAGCTGCTGTGTCACAGGCGGATAATGTGTAAAAACAAAAATCCGCTCTGCACCCTTTGCCTTTGCATCGTCAATTGAAAGCTTAAGTCTTAAAAGCTCTCTTTCGTATATTTTCTTATCCTCGGCAGATGTTATACTTTCAAGTGACCAGCCACGTGTGCCGCAAATTCCAATGCCGCCTGCAACATAGGAATTGTTATGAAGAAAGGAAACAGAATTAAAACCCTTTTCCTCCATAAATTTACCAAGCTTTGCATGGGTTGTCCACCAATAGTCATGGTTTCCCTTAAGGAGTATTTTCTGACCCGGCAGAGCATGCAAAAAGGCAAAGTCCTTTTCGGACTCCTCAAGATACGTTGCCCATGAAAAGTCACCGCCAAGAACAACTATATCTTCTTCTTTTACGGTTTTTCGCCAGTTATATTCAATTTTCTCTACGTAATTTTCCCACCTGTGCCCGAATATGTCCATTGGCTTGTCAATGCCAAGAGGCAGGTGCAGGTCGGATATTGTATAAATAATCATAATTTCTCCTTAATTTTTTTTTGGCAGCTGAGAAAGTATAACGGCTGCAAACATAAGGGCGCAGCCTACATATTCTCTGCCTGTAAGCACCTCGCCCAAAATAACTGCCCCTCCAAGTACAGAAAAAACAGACTCCAGGCTCAAAAGAAGTGATACTGTTGTTGGGTTTGCACCCTTCATTGCAATAATCTGGAGTGTGTAGGCAACTCCGCTTGAAAATACACCTACATACAGGGTTGGCAAAAGACATTTTATTATTCCGGCAGCTGTAGGGGTTTCGAAAAATATCATGCCGAGTCCCGAAATAATTGTAACAACAATAAACTGACCGAGAGATAAAAGTATTCCCGGAACATCCTGTGTATACGCGTCAATTATAAGTATATGTATTGAGAAAAACACGGCACATATGAGAACATAAAAGTCACCCGGTGAAATTGTCATCCTTTCTGTCATACAAAGGAAATAAAGTCCCACAGTTGCAATTAAAACACTTATCCATACCTTTAGTCCGCAGCTTTTTTTAAAAAACAAGCCAAGTACGGGTACAATTACAATATAAAGGGCAGTTATAAATCCCGCCTTTCCGGCGCTTGTGCTCCCCATTCCAAGCTGCTGCATGTTTGTTGCAAGGGAAAGGAATATGCCACAGAAAAGTGAGCCGTAAATAAGCTTTTTCGGATTTATCTTCTCTGGTGCTGCTACCTTTGCCCGCGCCTTTTTGTATATCATATAAATAATAAAAAGGGTTATACTTGCAATAAGGCCTCTTATAGCATTAAAGGTCATGGGAGGTATGTATGGTGTGCACATACTTTGGAACGCAAAAGCAGTACCCCATATAAATGCCGCAAGTATTGGAAAAATTGTATGTCTTACAAATGAAAATTTCATTTTTTAACCTCCGTAATAATTGACAATTACTATCCTTTGTTATATAATACGTTGTGGTGAGTTCGAGACCTTCCTCACCTAAAACAAAACTAAAGGAGTTTTTTTATCATGAAAAAAAGTTTAAATCTTACCCGCGGTGCTCTAATTGCCGCACTGTACGTTGTACTGACGCTTATTTCAAACGCCGTAGGCCTTGCAAACGGCGCAATTCAGCTTAGAATTTCAGAGGCTCTTACTGTTCTTCCAATGTTTACCGCCTCGGCAATTCCCGGACTTTTTATTGGCTGTCTTATTTCCAATCTTCTCACAGACGGAGTAATAACAAACATAATATTTGGAAGTCTTGCCACTCTTATAGGGGCTATCTTTACAAGGGTGTTTAAGAAAAATACATTTCTCGCATGCCTTATGCCTGTACTTTCAAATGCCATAATTGTACCCTTTATTCTGATATATTCCTACGGCGCAGAGGGCACATACCCTTATTTTGCTCTGACAGTCTTTATAGGAGAGGCACTAAGCGTGTTTGCTATTGGTCTTCCACTTGCATCTGCTATAAGAAAAAGACCCGCGCTATATGAATAAATATGTAATTTATATTCCGGATTTTTACAATTATTTATAAGATTATTGACTATTATAGGAATATATGATATAATAGATATGTCACATAAATTCTCAATATCATACCTAGGATAAGTGTGTATTTTTATCATTAATTTTGGTAAAAATGCAGGCTCTATTTTCGCATACTTGTCCAAGTGTGAGAGAATTTGTGTGACAACAAACAGAGTTGTGCATTTTTCGTGCATCGACTTTTGTTGGTGCACTTTTTTAATTTTCACACTCTGTTTCAAAGGTTGCTACACTCTTTTTCAAAAATCCGCTTACAATGCGGATTTTTTATTCCGCTCGGCATATTTCAGATGCCACTCTTTTGTAATGAATTGGCTATCGCCATGATTTCTCGCTAACGCTCCATGAATTGAATTGCCTTTAATGCACGAAGTGCAATTCATGAGCCGCAGG
>CAZWCO010000049.1:0-7898 GCA_964632665.1 uncultured Lachnospiraceae bacterium
AAGTATTGTATAACCGGCAGGAACACTTATGTCCTGACCGTTAATTTTTAAATTTACCATATCCATTATGCTCTGTTCATCCTTTCAACTTACTTTTTGTAAATAGCTCCAAACTTACATGAGCTCATACATACGCCGCACTTGATACACTTATCTGAATCAATAACAAACGGCTCTTTGACCTTACCTGTGATTGCACCAACAGGACACTGTCTTGCACAAAGACTACATCCCTTACACTTGTCAGCGTCAATAATGTACTTGAGAAGTGCCTTACATACGCCTGCAGGACAGGTCTTGTCCTGAACGTGTGCAATATATTCGTCTCTGAAATATTTAAGTGTTGAAAGAACAGGGTTAGGTGCTGTCTGTCCAAGACCGCAAAGTGAAGATTCTTTAATGTTATAGCAAAGCTCTTCAAGCTTGTCTATATCTTCCATTGTACCCTTACCGTCTGTTATCTTTGTAAGAAGCTCAAGAAGACGTCTTGTACCGATACGGCACGGAGCACACTTACCACAGGATTCATCAACTGTGAATTCAAGGAAGAACTTTGCAATGTCAACCATACAGTTGTCCTCGTCCATTACGATAAGACCGCCGGAGCCCATCATTGAGCCAATTTGCATAAGTGAATCGTAGTCGATTGGAGTATCCATAAGACTAGCCGGAATACATCCGCCGGAAGGTCCGCCTGTCTGTGCAGCCTTGAATTTCTTTCCGTTTGGAATACCGCCGCCGATTTCTTCAACAATTTCACGGAGTGTTGTTCCCATTGGTACTTCAACAAGACCTGTATTGTTAATCTTACCGCCGAGTGCGAATACCTTTGTACCCTTACTCTTTTCTGTACCGATTGAGTTAAACCACTGGGCACCGTTATTTATAATCTGTGCAATGTTTGCATAAGTTTCAACGTTATTAAGAAGTGTTGGCTTTGCCCAGAGTCCTGAGTTTGCAGGGAATGGAGGACGAGGTCTTGGCTCACCTCTCTTACCTTCGATAGAGGTCATGAGCGCTGTTTCCTCACCGCACACAAAAGCACCTGCACCAAGACGGAGCTCAAGGTTGAATGAAAAGTCCGTGCCAAAAATGTTCTTACCTAAAAGACCATATTCCTTTGCCTGTGCAATTGCAATTTCAAGTCTCTTAACAGCAATGGGGTACTCTGCTCTGATGTAGATATAACCCTCATCTGCACCTACTGCATATGCTGCAATTGCCATTGCCTCGATAATGCTGTGGGGGTCACCCTCAAGAACTGAACGGTCCATGAACGCACCCGGGTCACCCTCGTCCGCGTTACATGCAACGTACTTCTTATCGCCTTTAGCATTGTATGTAAACTTCCACTTAAGACCTGTTGGGAAGCCGCCGCCACCACGGCCACGAAGACCTGACGCAGTAATCACATCAATTACTTCTTCACGTGTCATCTCGGTAAGTGCCTTACCAAGTGCCTTATAACCGTCAGTTGCAATATATTCGTCTATGTTTTCAGGGTCAATAACACCACAGTTACGAAGTGCTATTCTTTGTTGCTTTTTATAGAAATCAACCTCATTAAGACTCTTGATTGTGTCTTCCTCGATTGTTTCCTGATATAATAATCTCTTAACTATTCTACCCTTTAAAAGATGTTCTTCAACAATTTCCTTAACATCTTCCTTTTCTACTCTGCTGTAAAAAGCACCTTCCGGGTAAACAACCAAAATAGGACCTAAAGCACAAAGACCAAAGCAGCCTGTTTTGATTACCTTAATTTCTTTTTCAAGTCCGTTTGCTTTAAGCTGTGCTTCAAGCTCACTTATAATTCCTTCACTTCCGGAGGATGTACAGCCTGTACCGCCACAGCATAAAATGTGACCTCTTACCATATCCATTTTATAACCATTCCTTTCCTACAATCAAGCGTTTCCTATTGTGTAATCAGTCACAATATTTCCGTTTACAATATGCTCTGCAACAACCTGCTTTGCCTTTTCCGGAGTCATTTTAATATATGTAACCTTTTCCTTACCGGGAGCATAAACCTCAACAATAGGCTCAAGTCTGCACATACCAACACAGCCTGTCTGAACAACTGCTACATCAAGAAGATTTCTTTTTGCAATTTCCTCAACAAATGCTGTCATAACCGGTCTTGCACCTGCTGCAATTCCGCAGGTTGCCATACCTACAACTATTCTTGTTCCGTCATTTTCCTTTCTCATTCCAACTCCGGCAACATTTTTTTGTCTGATTGCTTCTAAATCTGCCAAGCTTTTCATAAATTTATCAATCCTTTCATGAAATTTCGTAAAGCTCGCTTTCTCCTTCCTTGAGAAAGCCTGCCAGCCACCCGCTGACCTCTATATTATTCAGAGGCACGTCTCCTAAAATTTCTTTTATTTCACGGGTGCTTACTTTAAATTCTTTATCATTATATTTATGAATGTAATCAAAGTCAGGCTCTGTGTTTGAGGTTATAAGGGTGAACATTGTGTCTGCCATGTTTCCAAGGGGCTGTCTGTCTATGTGTGAATGTTTAAACCATGCAGAAATTTCTGTTCCCTCTCCCACACGGGATTTTATATCAATTCCGCCTCCTGCATTTTCTGCCGCAAGCTTTAAAAGAGGAATTCCAAGTCCTACCTTTCTTGTGGTGCGTTTTGTGGTAAAGGGATTTATAACATTTTTCAAAAACTCCTCGTCCATGCCGCAGCCGTTATCCTTTACGGTAAACCTTAAAATATCTTCCTTTGTGTCCTCGATTATCTCAAGGACTATCCTGCTTGCTCCCGCAACAATTGAATTTTGCGTAATATCAAGGATATGTAGTGATATTTCCTTCAAAACAAATCACCTGTTTTCTTTGATTGGCTAAATATTATTGATACTTCTTTATAATATCCTCTACATCGTCAACAACAAGTCTGCCGTAAACGTCTTCGTTTACTGTAATAACAGGTGCAAGACCGCAGGCACCGATACAACGTGTTGCTTCAATAGAGAATTTACCGTCAGGAGTACATTCTCCAACATCAATTCCAAGTATGCTCTTGATTTTTTCAAGAATGTCACCTGAGCCCTTTACATAGCAGGCAGTTCCAAGACATACTCCAATCTGGTACTTGCCCTTTGGGTTAAGTGAGAACTGAGTGTAGAAAGTAACAATACCGTAGATTTCTGCAAGGGGAATATCAAGTCCCTCTGCTATCATGGTCTGTACTTCTATGGGGAGATAACCATAGATTTCCTGAGCCTTGTGAAGTACGGGAATTGCTGCGCCGTCCTGTCCCTTGTGGCTCTCGATTACCTCAAGCAGTTCCTTTTCCTGCTCCTTTGTACCGTTGAAAGGTACAGTTTTCTTTTCTTCCATCAATAAACCTCCTCAAATGTATAATTAATTTGTTTAATTTTTAACATTCTCATGTTATTATAACTTTTTATTTGCGAAATTGCAATACAATAAGGACAAAATCTTATAATTACTCCCTTTTGCACAAAAAACAAAGGTGGGTTTAGTATATTTATCTTCTTATATTTCCCATAAGAAATTCAAATACTGCGTTTACGCTTTTTTCTTCAAGCTCCAGATAAAATTCCGGCTCTGAAATATTTTCAAGATAATGTGCGTCCGAGTTTGAAATTATATTATAATTTTTATATTCATTTTCCTTTATGTATCTGTTTTTTGGTGTTATTTCTAAAGCTGTGGCATACAAATCCTCCGGCAAAAATCCAAGGTTTGATATTACGCTGTATGAGCTCTTGTCTATATGTGCCGGCACAGGTACGCCTCCACATTTTTTTACAATTTCAAACACCTTATAAATATCAAGACTGCTTGCGCATATAAGCAGATTTTCTTCCTCACCTGTTATTTCGTCATTTTCATCCATATAATATTGGTTTCCATAAATATCAGGTCTGTTTTTTATTTTTGGAAGATGGTTTTTTATTATTTCCTCTGCCTTTTTTACGTCTTCAAGGGTTTTAAAGTATGATACAACGTGGATTTCTTCCGAGGTTTCTATTTCCATTCCCGGAATAACTGTTATTTTCCCTTCTGCCACCTTCATTATGCTCTCTAAATTCCCACAGGTGTTATGGTCTGTGACAGCTATTATGTCAAGACCTTTAATAATTGACATGTTTACTATGTTGTTTGGTGTCATGTCATTATCACCGCAGGGAGAAAGACAGGAATGAATGTGCATATCATAATAAAGCTTCAGGCTATATCACCACCAAGCTTATATACCTCTATGGCTGCCTCGTATGCAGATTTTTCTGTTGTTATTATTAAAATATCCTCTGACTTTGCCTTTTCAAGAGTATCAGCGTCCGGAGCATATCCGTCACAAATTACAATTGCTCCCACATCTGTAAGAGTTGCAACTGCTACTGTGTTTATATTTGTCTGGACAGTTATCCACACGTTGTCTTCCTCTGTGTTACTCATTGCAAGACTTAAAAGGTCACCTATGTAACAGCCACGAAGTGTCCTGTCACCGTTTCCGGTCATAATTTCTCCGCCTAAGGCTTTTGCAAGCTCTTCTCCTGTCACAGTATCAGTCACCCCATTCCTTTTTCTTTGTCATTTCGTATGTTCCGTCAAGCTCAAGCATTTCCTTTGCAAGAATGTTTATTCTTTCTTTAAGGTTAAATATACAGTCGTTTTCCGATGCATATCCTCTTACTATGTCCTCTGCCAGATCTCTGCAGCCGGGTGAGCCACAGGAGCCGCAGTCGAGCTTTGGAAGTGTTTCGTATATTTCTTCTATTTTAATAGCCTTTTCCATGGCTTTTGAAATATCCTCGTCAAGATTCATGACAGGCTTATAAACAGGAGTTTTGTCGCTGTATACAATATCGTCCTGTTTTACATTTTTGTTATCTTCAATTTCCTTACAAATGCGCTCAAGTCTTGACTTTGCAATAAAGGAATTTTCTACGTTTAAAGGTCCTCCAACACAGCCGCCTGTACAGGAAAGTGCCTCTACATATTCTATATCCCGAAGCTTATCGTCCTCAATAGCCTCTAAAACCTCTATAACGTTATGTATTCCATCTACGCAAACGTATCTATCAGAGCCTGACGCACTTGCTTCTCCTCCCGACAGCGCCCACATTATTCCCTTTTTGCCGCTTTTGCTTAAAGCTTCTACTTCGCTGTCATGCATCTTTTTTATAACCTGTGCCATCTTGCTGAACAGGTCATGAACGGAAATTACTCCGTCAACTGCAGATTTGTTTATATTTACGGGACTTTTTATTGCTGTTGCCTTTGCGGCACATGGAGATATGAAAAATACACCTATATCTGAAATATCAAGTCCTGTTTTTTCTGCTGCCTCTTTTTTTGCAAGATTAGCCGACACCTCCATAGGTGACCTGAGAGGCACAATATTATCTATAAGATTTGGAAAACGAAGAAGTATAAGTCTTACAACCGCCGGACATGCAGAAGATATAAGTGGCTTATCAAAATCTGGATTTTTTATAATATCCTTTGTTTTCTCTGTTACAATTTCAGCTCCTCTTGCTACTTCATAGCAATCATCAAAGCCTGTTTTTTTAATTGCGCTAAGTATTACATTTATATTTTCTTCTATTGAAAACTGAGAAAAAAATGCCGGTGCAACAAGTGCAATTTTGTATTTATATTTTGAAAGCTCATCAAATCCGTCAGTTACTGCTTTTTTTGCATGATAAGGACATACTCTTATACATTCTCCGCAGTCTATACATCTTTCTTTTAAAATTTTTGCTTTTCCGTTTTGTATTCTTATTGCCTTTGTGGGACAATGCTTAAGACAGTTTGTACATCCCTTACAGGAGTCCCTGTCAAGAGTAACCGAATGCCAATACTTATCCATTTAAAACCCACCAACCTTTTTAATTAAACATTTACTATAATTTCAAGGGTTGTGCCTTTTCCCACCGTTGTGGTTATATTTAATTCATCTGAGTATTTTTTAATGTTTGGAAGTCCCATTCCTGCACCAAAGCCAAGCTCTCTTACGCTGTGGTCAGCAGTTGAAAAACCTTCCTCCATTGCCTTTTTTATGTCAGGTATTCCCGGACCGTTGTCGCAAAGTCTTACTACAATTTTTTCAGGTGAAATTTCTCCCTCTATGTATCCGCCGTTTGCATGGATTACCATGTTTATTTCTGCTTCGTACATTGCAATTGCAACTTTTCTTATTACCTCGGGACTAAATCCAAGAGTTTTTAAGGTTTTTTTTACCTTACTTGAATTTTCTCCCGCTACGCTGAAGTCACTATCCTTAACTTCGTATCTGAATTTTATAGTTTCCATTTAGACAGTCCTCCGTAATTTATTAATTACCAAGACCGGCAGCATAGAGCTTTCCTGAAGCAATATACAAAGGATAGTCAGTTGCCATTATTACAATGTCTTTCATTTTTGCCATTCCTACCATTGCATCATCAGGCTTTTTCCCTCTTACAAAAATTATTGTTTCTATATCCATCATTTCAGCAGTTCTTATAACCTGTGGATTAATAAGTCCCGTAAGGAGTATCACATTACTTTGCACAAATGCAAGAACGTCGCTCATAAGGTCACATCCAAATGCAGAAAAAGCCTCTTTTTCCAAAAATTCTTCTCCTGTTAAAACCTCTGCGTTTAGTATTTCTTTTACCTGGGAAAGCTTCATTTTAATTTTCCTTTCTTATGAATAAATTGTACTTTTTCTCGTATCCCACAGTTGTGCTTCTTCCATGTCCGGGGTAGATTTTTATTTCTTCCGGCAAGGAATATATCTTTTCTTTTATTGATTTTTCTAATGTTTCGTAATTTCCTGTTGGCAGGTCGCATCTTCCTACACTTTGGAAAAATATTGTATCTCCTGAAAACATATTTCCATCTGTTAAAAATATGGTGCTGCATGATGTGTGACCGGGTGTTTTAATAATCTTTATTTTATTTCCATGAAAATCAAAGTCCTCACTGCTTGTTAAAAAAATGTCAGGCGTATCTATAAAAATCCTTTTTCCAAGTCCCATTTCTGTAAGACTTATGTCAGGATTTTTTATATTCTGTGCACATTCCTCGGTGCAGCAGAGCTTTGCGCCAAGGTTTTCTCTTATTTCATTTACACTTGTTATATGGTCGTAATGACAGTGAGTTAATAAAACGTATTCTATCTTGATTTTTCCGGCAAACTCCTTTACCTTTTCAAAGGAGCTGCCGGGGTCGATTACTATTGCTTTTCCATTTTCTTCAAGGAAATATGTGTTCTGGTCTGTATAAATATCGTTTAAAATTCTTATTTCCATATTAATTATAAAGCCTTACAGGTAAAATCATAAACACATAGTTACTGTTGTTTTCATCAAGAGACCTCATAAAGCAGCCGCTTGTGGGAGTTGAAAATTCTATCATAATATCCTCTTCCTCACACGCAGAGATTGCCTCTATCAAAAATCTGCAGTTAAAGCCTATAAGAAGCTCTCCTCCTTTTATATCTGCCTTTACTTCGTCTGTTACCTTTCCCTTTGGTGTCATACATGAAATATCAATTTTGTCAAATCCAACAGAAAGACGTACGGGAAGTCTTTTATCGGGAGTTGCCTCGTCATCGTTTATAATAAGGCTTGCTCTTTCAAGTGCCTCTTTGAATTCAGTTGCATTTACCTTTGCGGCAATTGTATTATTTGCTGCAATAATTGGCTCATATTTAAGAAAATCACCTTCAAGAACTCTTGTGTAAACCTTGTATTCGTTAAAGTCAAAAAGAACATGTCTTTCTGCAACTATTACACGGATATTCTTTTCTTCATCATTTAAAATTTTAAGAAGCTCACGAAGTGTTGAGCCGGGGATAATAAATCTTACATGGTCAAAGGTTTCTTTTAATACTTCGCTCACTACTGCAAGTCTGTGA
>CAZWCO010000050.1:0-7863 GCA_964632665.1 uncultured Lachnospiraceae bacterium
TCCTGCGCTGTCCTTCTTAACATTTTTACCCATCTTAACAATCTCACCTGTTCCCTCGTGACCGAGTACAACAGGAATAAGACCAAACGGGTCTCTCTTAAACTCGTGAGCGTCTGTGCCGCACACTCCACATCCTTCAACCCTGACCAATATATCATCATCGCCAAGCTCGGGGATTGGGAATTCTTTTATATCGTAATGCTCTAAATCTGTAAGCATTGCAACTCTACTTGTTGCGGGAATTGGTCCGGCAGCTGCTGAACCTGACGCTCCTCCTTGCAAATCTGCAAGTACTTGCTTTACTATCTGTTCAATATCGTTTGAATTCAAGCCTTTTCAACTCCTTTACTCTGTCAGCTTTTTAAAGTACTCGGCGCCGTATGCAGAAAGGAATGTATCCTCGTCTTCACTTCCGCCGCTTACTCCAAGACCGCCAACAATATTGTCACCAATTTTAAGCGGATCGCCTCCGCCAAAAATTACAATTTTACCGCCGTTTGTAAACTGTATGCCGTAAAGTGATTCTCCCGGCTGTGCCAGCTTTTTGAGGGTTATGGTAGGCATTTTGAGGGCAACTACGGTGTATGCCTTATTAAAAGCTACATCATAGCTTGCGATATATGCTCCGTCCATACATTCTGTAAGAACAGGACGCGCCGCCGCATCTGAAATGGAAACAACAATGTTAAGTCCCATATCCCTTGCCTTATCCTCAACGGCTTTTGCAAGCTTTTTTGCAAGTTCCAGGCTCATTTTTGGAGCCTTTTCGGAAACTGCTGCCTGCACAATCTGTTTTATTAATTTCTCGTCCATAATAATTATTTCTTAAGCTGTTCGAGAACCTGCTTTGTAATCTTTTCTATAAGCTCAGCCTTGCCGTCACCGCCATGATTGTGTGAGCAGTTACCGCCGCAAGCGTGGCATCCGCCTGACTTGTTCTGGCAAAGGTTTGCAGGATGCTTACCTGTCATACCAAACTGTCTTCTGATTTCGTAAAGCTTTTCAACCTGTTCCTTAGAGAATTCCTTTGGGCCGCCAAGCTGTCTTGCTTTATAAAGAAGCTCTGCATAGAATTCTACTGATTCCATCTTGTGATATGCAGCAAGAAGTGAATCTGAATATGTGAGTGCACCATGGCTCTCAAGCAATACTGAATCGTAGTATGGGAGGTACTTTTCAACTGCGTCAGGAATTTCGTTTGTTGAAGGTGTTCCGTATTCAGCGATAGGTACGCAGCCAAGTGCGATTACTGCTTCAGGCATGATTGGCTGTGTAAGAGGGATACCTGCAATTGCAAAGCTTGTTGCAAATACCGGATGTGCATGTACAACAGCGTTTACATCAGGTCTCTTATCATACACGCGAAGGTGCATTTTGATTTCTGATGATGGCTTAAAGCCGGGGTTTGCCTGGAGAATGTTACCTTGTCTGTCAATCTTACAAATGTACTCCGGTGTCATGAAGCCTTTACTTACACCTGTTGGTGTACAAAGGAATTCATTTTCAGAGATTTTTACAGAGATGTTACCGTCATTTGCAGCAACCATTCCTCTGTCATAAATTCTCTTACCGATATCACAGATTTGTTTTTTGATCTCGTATTCTGATACCATAATATCTACTCCTTTTTTATTTATTTGCTATTGTTGTTTTTGTTTTGTTTAAAACTATTATACAACAATCACTTTACTTTGTCAACACATTTTTCTTTGTTTTTATGTTTTTTTCTTTGGTTTTGTTGTTTTTCGTCATAAACAACTAAATTAACTGATTTTTTTAGTCAGTTTAGTCATTTTAACCACCAATTACAACTTCTATGCCGCACTTCTCTGCTGCCGACCTTAAACGCTCAATCTCTTCCGGTGTATGAAGTGGTGCATCACCCATAAGGTAATCTCTATTAAGTCCCTCATACTTGTCCTTACCAAGTCTATGATAAGGAAGAAGATGAAGCTGTTTAACTGTCTTTAAGGAAGCGGCAAATTTTGCAATGTCCGTTATTTCAGCCTCTGTGTCATTAAAGCCCGGTATAACAGGAACTCTTATTGTAAGGCTCTTTGCATCCTGCGCCAGTCGCTTTGCGTTTTCAAGCATCAGCTCGTTCGAAACGCCGGTGTACTCCTTGTGCTTATTGCTGTCCATATGCTTTATATCCATAAGATAATAGTCTATGTAGGGCAAGGCTTCAAGTATTTTTTCGTACTTTGTACAGGAGGTTGATTCCACCGCTGTGTTTATTCCCTGCATTTTTGCGGCTTTTAAAAGTGCGGTTGCAAATTCGCTCTGGAAAAAGCATTCTCCTCCCGAAAGAGTAAGTCCGCCACCGGAACGCCTGTAATATACTCTGTCATGGATAACCTCTTCCATAACAGTTCTTACATCCGTATCCTGTCCCATTATTTTGGTCTTTCCACCGACTACCATTGATTGTATGGCATATTCCTGTGATTCAGGATTACAGCACCATCTGCACCGTAGCATACAGCCTTTTAAAAATACAATGGTTCTTATTCCGGGTCCGTCATGAACAGAAAATCTTTGAATATCAAATATTCTGCCTTTGACATCTAAAAAATCCATCAAAGATTTACCCCCTTAACAAAATCCCATCTGCTCTGTACGGTTTATAATGTCATCCTGCAAGGATTTTGAAAGCGTTGTAAATAGTGCACTGTAACCGGCAACTCTTAAGACAAGACTCTTATATTTTTCAGGATTTTTCTGAGCGTCAATAAGTGTTTCACGGCTTACAACGTTAAATTGTACGTGACTTCCCTTCTGGTCAAAATATCCTCTTATAAGATTTACAAAGCTTGCTATTCCTGACTCGCCCTCAAGTGCTGAAGGATGGAACTTCATATTAAATAGTGTTCCGTTTGATGCAATATAGTGGTCAAGCTTTGATACGGAGTTCGCTGATGCAGTAGGTCCTGACACATCGCGTCCTGCTGTTGGGCTTACGCCGTCTGCAACAGGTGTGTATGCGTATCTTCCGTCAGGAGTTGCACCGGTCTGCGCACCGAGAGGTACGTTTGCCGATACAGGATAAAGACCTGCCTGATATCTTCCGCCTCTTGGGTTTGTATATTTCTCAACAGGCTTTGTATAGGTATAAGCAACATCTCTTGCAAAAGCATCAATTTCAGCAATGTCATTGCCGAACTTTGGAATGTCAAGTATCATTTCTCTGATGTGGGCATCCCTGCCGGAGCCTGAAAGGCTTGGAGCAACCTTTGCATAAATGCTCTTTATCATATCCTCGTTCACTTCTATTCCCTTACTCTTAAGAGAATTTACTATTGCAGCAGTTGCTTTAACAGCATCTGTGTTTGAAGCATCGTCCTTACCAAAGTTTCTCTCAAGTGCTCCCTTAAGTTCTGCCATGGTAATTTTCTTTTCGTCAAATACAAGCTTTTTTACAGCGTACAGGGAGTCTGCCATGTTTGCAACGCCAAAGCCCTGCGGACCTGTGAAGTTGTAAACAGCGCCACCCTCCTGAACAGATTTACCTCTGGCGATACAATCATCAACCATTGATGAAAGGAACGGAAGGGGACATCTTGTTGCGTGTGCCATGTCAATTGCATTGTCTGCATTTACCATGAGCTCTATCATGTACTCTGCCTGCTTCTTGTATGCATCGTAAAATTCTTCAAAATCGGTCATCTGAGTTACATCTCCGGTTTTAACACCGATTTGCTCGCCGTTGTCAACGCCGTTTGAGAAAACAAGCTCAAGAGGTCTGCACATATTAAAGAACGCCGCATCATGCCAGCCGTCTGTCTTACCCGCCTTTTGCGGCTCAACGCAGCCGATAATGTTATACTCTCTTGCGTCCTCAATTGTAAGTCCACGGCTTAAAAGTGCCGGAATTATAACCTCGTCATTGTAATATGCCGGAAGTCCGATACCTGTTCTTGTAAGCTTTGCAGCATGTGTCATAAGCTCGTATGGTGTTCCGTTCCATACTCTTATTGAAAGAGACGGCTGTGGAAGCATAACGTGCATTGACGCTGTGATACACATAAAGGAAAGGTCATTTGTAACATCTGCACCGTCCTTGTTCTGTCCGCCAACAATCAGGTTCTGGAACAAGCCGTAGCCGGCAAAGCCCTCTGCTGATGCATGGTCTCTTACCTTTGTTATGTCATTTAACTTAATCCATATACAGTCTATGTACTCCTGAGCCTGCTCACGTGTTATCACGCCGCGGTCAAGGTCATTCTTATAGTTCGGATACATGTACTGGTCAAAGCGTCCGGGTGAAATTGAGTGTCCGTTTCCTTCTGTCTGTATAAGAAGCTGTACAAACCAGAAGGACTGACATGCTTCATAAAAGCTCTGTGCACCAAACTCCGGTACCTTACGGCAGTTTCTTGAAATCTGGAGAAGCTCTTCACGTCTTTTTGCGTCCTGACACTTCCCTGCCATTTCTTCTGCAAGGTCTGCGTAGCGTCTTGCATATGTAACAGCTGCCTTTGAGGTTTCTATAACACTTTCAAGGAAAGCAGAGCGCTGTACATAGTCTCCGTCGCCTTTAGAAAGCTTTGCAAGTGCGTCCTTTGCCTTTTTTTCTATACCGGAAAATCCGATTGCAAGTACTTCATCATATTTAACTGTAACATGTCCAACACCGTTATAAAAATAGTTACCCGGTGTAAAAATGTTATGTTCAATAGCTGATATTGTTTCCGGAGCCATATAGGATGTGGCAAGCTCGCTTGTGGTTTTGCCTTTCCAGTAAGGAAAACATTCCTTAAGCTTCTTTTTTGTATCCTCTGACAAATAGAAAGGGTCTGCACTTCTGGTTGCCATTGTGTCAAACTCTGCTTCTATCCAATCATATGAAAATTCCGGATAAATCTGACAGCTTCTTGAACCTATGGAATTGGAACCGACAATTAACTCATCATCACGAATAATAATAGGAAGATTTTCTGCTATATCTCTGAAAGCATGTGCTCTTCTTTTTATCATCGGTTCGTTTTCACTATTTTTGTATGACTGTGTCAAAATAACAGCTCTGTCCGCTTCAACCTGCGGCTTAGTCTCGAACATTGCGTCCTTGAGCTTAGCAATACGCGGGCTTACATCGACAGGCTCTATATAATATTTACCCATACAAAACACTGCCTTTCTTTGAATTTTTGCGAAAATTTCGCATATTTTCAACTAAAACAAAAACAATACAACTTAATTATAAAGCAAAACACAGAAAAAGTCAATAGTTTTATATAAAATATTATGGATAATTTTACAAAACAAAAACAAATCCGCACAAAATACGGATTTGTTTTTGTTAAATCATATTTTTATTGGTTTTTTATCTTCTGTAATTGTGGGTTTTATGACATTTTTGCCCGATTTGAGATTTTTGTTCTCAAATGCAGTTGCCATCATAAGCTTGATACGGTTAAGCTGATTAACCTCACTCGCACCCGGGTCATAGTCCACAGGAACAATGTTTGCAAAGGGGAATTTGTTTCTTATTTCCTTTATCATTCCCTTTCCTGTTACGTGATTTGGAAGACACGCAAAGGGTTGAACGCAAACAATATTTTCAGCTCCAGACTCTATAAGCTCAATCATTTCGCCCGTCAGGAACCACCCTTCTCCTGAATAGTGGCCAAGCTTTAATATCTTTGTTGCACCGCGGGCAATATCCTTAATATGCTTTGGCTTTAAGCTCTTAAATCTTTCAAATCTGTCAAGAGCGTGCCACGCTCTGTCCCGGTAATACTCAATAGCTTTTATTGCCACTCCGCTCGTTGCCGCAGCTTTTGAAGACATGCCAAGGTTTTTACTTGCAAACTTTGAGTTGTAAAGGCTATACAGGAAAAAGTCAAGGAGCCCCGGCATTACAGCCTCTCCGCCCTCGTTTTCAATTACTCTTATACAGTCATTATTTGCATCCGGATGAAATTTAACAAGTATTTCTCCAACTATTCCAACCTTTGGCTTATCAGAAAGCTTAACAGGGATTTTGCTAAACTTCTTCCCTATTTCTAGTACCTTTTCTTGTATGCTTATTTTCTTTCCATCGGCAAATTCCTCATAAAGCTGTGACTGTACAGCTTTCAACGTCCTGTCTGTTTCGCCCTTGTTTACCTCGTAAGTTCGTGTTGCAAGAGTAAGAGAAATTAAGATATCGCCTATTACAGTTGCCTTAATAATCTTAAAAAGGAGTCCTGCAGTAAGCTTAAATCCCGGATTTGCCTCAAATCCTGATAGATTAAGGGAAATAACAGGAATATGGGAAAGTCCTGCCTCTTTGAGCGCCTTTCGCAAGAACGCTATGTAGTTTGTAGCACGACAGCCTCCACCCGTCTGGGTTATCATAAGAGAACAGTTATTTTTATCAACAACTCCCTTTTCAATTGCATTCATAAGCTGGCCTATAACAATAACAGACGGATAGCATGCATCATTATTTACATACTTAAGTCCCGTTTCTATATCAGCAGAATCAACCTTTTCAAGAAGCAATGCATCGTATCCTTCACTTTTAAATACCGCTTCAAACATAGTAAAGTGGAAAGGGCTCATCTGCGGAAAAATAATGGTGTGATTTTTCTTATTGTCCTCTGTAAACAAAGTACGATGAATTACATAATCAGTATTTTCTGACTCGTTTTTTCTTATGGCATTTCTTTCTTCAATCGCTGCCTTTAGAGAACGTATGCGTATCTTTGCCGTACCAAGATTTGAAATCTCGTCTATTTTAAGAGTGGTATATATTTTTTGTTTACTCTCTAAAATCTCAAGAACCTGATCTGTTGTCACAGCATCAAGCCCACAGCCAAAGGAGTTCAGCTGTATAAGATCAAGTCTTGGATTTTTGGTAACATACGCTGCCGCTTCATATAGCCTTGTATGGTATGCCCATTGGTCAACAACACGTATGTCGCGCTCAAGGCTGCCAAGATGTGCTATGCCGTCTTCGCACAGGACAGCAAAGCCCTCATTATTTATAACATCAGGAATACCATGATTGATTTCAGGGTCTATATGATACGGTCTGCCTGCAAGGACAATACCGTGCATATTTTCTTTTTCAAGACGGTTAAGGATATTTTCACTTTCCCGTCTTATATCCTGCTTGAATATACTAAGCGCTTCAAAGGCTTTTTCTGTGGCTGCTTTTATTTCTCCCTTAGAAACTCCAAATTCCAAAAACGCCTCGTACATCTGCTTTTCAAAGGATTTTCTGTCATTCAGGTTTACAAAAGGGAATATAAATCTTACTCCGTCGCCTTTAAGCTCATCTACATTATTATAAATAACCTGGGGATATGATATAACCATAGGACAGTTAAAATGATTTTTCGCTCCCTCATATTCCTTAATCTCATATGTAACACAGGGATAAAAAATTGTCTTAACATCCATATCAAGCAGGTCTTTTACGTGACCGTGAGCAAGCTTTGCGGGATAACACGCACTTTCGCTGGGGATTGAGTCTATTCCCTTTTCATATATTTTGTGGCTGTTTCTTGAAGAGAGCTTCACAGAAAAGCCAAGCTCTGTAAGAAAGGTAAACCACAAAGGATAGTTCTCGTAAATGTTTAGTATACGAGGAATTCCAATTACCCCACGTCCTGCTTTTTCAGGCGGCAAAGGTGTATAATCAAACAGCCTGTTGTATTTATATTCATACATATTTGGCGGCTTTTTATCCGGCACAACCTTACCTGCACCTTTTTCACATCTGTTGCCGGAAACAAAGCTTCTTCCGTCATCAAATTTTGTGATTGTAAGTCTGCACTTATTCTCACAGCCATTACATCTTGTAAGCTTATTCTGAAAAGTAAAGTTTTCAAGCTGTTCCTTTGTTATTATATTGCAAGCCGTGCCTGTATACTT